>CAYPST010000043.1:0-32082 GCA_964413425.1 uncultured bacterium | reverse complement strand
CCCCCGGCCGTACCGTATATGGATGTTGTCCTGCACATCACTCAACACATTATCGGCAATGGTGAAATTGCCGGCTTTCCTGCGGTCGTCCGTCCCGTGCCCGATGAACCGGATATTCGCCGATCCCGGCGCAGTGTGATCGTGCTGGATGGTGCATCCGATGACGGCCCCTTCCCGCATGGATCCCTCGGGCATATCAATAAACACATTGGCTGTCGCCGGTTGCTCCGGACTCATATTCCCCTCGATATCACAGCTGCCGATCTGGAGGTTCCGGACTTCTCCGTTGCGCACCACGATCCCGCCACCTTCGTTATAACTGATATGACTGCCGGTAATATTAATCTGATGCAGGTTCACGTCATCCAGATAAACACCAATTCCCCGGTTTTCGTATATATGGCAATCGGCAATAAGGACGTTGCGGTTGCGGTTCGTCAGGTGAATTCCGTGGAGGGCCTTCCGGACCAAAACCCGGGTGACCGTCAGCTGCATGGTACCGGTGGCCTCGATGCCCACTGCCTCCGGATGCTCACCGACGATTTCCAGCCCGTCCACCACAGGCATCCGCTGGGCCGCCCATACGTTTTCCCGAACAGTAGCGGGATTGGCGGTTCCTTCATGCGTCCCCACAAATTTGAATGCCGGTCCAGCACCTTCCATCTGAATTCTGGCGGTTCCGCTCCCGCTGAGAGCAACCGGTCCGACTCTGTCCAGATCGATGACCACGGTTTCGGTGATCCGGTATCGGCCGGACGGAAAAACGACCTCCCCGATTCCGGAGTCAACGGCCTGACGGATCGCTCTGGTATCATCTGCAGCCCCGTCCCCCTTCGCACCGAAATCGAGGACGGATTTCACGGGCGCTGCCAAAGCCATCTCTGGAATTAAGCTTCCGAAGGGACCGGAAATTACAACGAAAATGATCAGGAAAGCGATTCTGGTCTGTTGTTTCATTTTCAATGCTCCATTGCCGAGAAATATCTCTTACTGGTGTAAAACGGTCATCGGCGAATCCACGGGATTCATGCCGCTCATCTATCATCCCTCACCGACGTTCCGCGCCCCGGTTTTTCTTTGGGCTCATACACTCCCCGGAAGCCCACTATCCCGCTCTCCAGAATCGGAGCCTTGGTGGCCCCGGAAACGGCATCCACTACCAATGGAAACTCTGTCCAGGAGCCGCCCCGGGTCATCCGGTACCCGTCCAGTCCCGCATGATAGGAGGTGGTGTACCAGTCCAGGGTCCATTCCTCCACATTCCCCGCCAGATCGGCGATACCGTATGGCGAATTATACTCCTCGAAGGAACCGACGGGGGCAGCAAACGGGAACCCATCCTCCTCTCCGTAAGCATTACAGCGATACATTCCGTCCTGGTCCGGCGGTGTATTTCCCCAGGGATACATTCGCTCCGGATGCGGATTTAGGACTGATCCGCTCTGATCACCATCCAGGTACTTCCCTCCCCGGAACGCTTTTTCGAATTCGGCTTCCGTGGGCAACCGAAGCCCACACCACCGGACAAATGCCCTGGCGTCATACCAGGACACCTGGGTAACCGGATAGCGCTCCCTTCCCGGAAGCGCTCGGTATTCCGGTGTTTGTAAAAATCCTTTGTGACGGTTAATGCCGCAGATACTGTCGTCCGCCATCATCCGGTTCCAGCCGATCTCTTCGGGGGCGACCTCATTCAGGTAATCCGTATACATTTGAATAGTGGTTTCGTATTTTGCCATATAGAACAACGGCAGGTTCGATACCCGTTCGTGGGTTTGAGTATCATCCTTCCCGGCACCGGGGAGACTCCGCATGACGAACTCTCCTGCAGGGACTCTGGCCATCTTGATGCCCCGTACCCGAAATTCCGCTCTGGTAAAATTATCGAATACAGTCTCATAGGCACCCCACAGATAGGAGGCTTTCGATCCGGGGCGTTCCACGATTCCATGACCATTTCCCCTCAGAAAAGTCCGGGGAAGCAGCTCCCAGGGATCTCCCGGATCCGTCCGGTACCGGATGAAAATATACGCGGGGGTTTCCGGGGTGATATCTTCCTCGTTCAAATGGTACTCGATAGAAACCCGGGGACCACCATAATCGGTCCATTCCTTCTTGAACGTGATATCAGAAATATCAAGCCAGGCACTGCCCTTCTCCTGGAGCAGAACCCGGGTCTGCATAATATTTCTTTCACCGGGAGAAATAATGCGGATAGAGGCGGAGGTCACCGCGTCAATCCCGGAGTCGGACACCAACATATAAATCGCCACTCCCAGCACAGCAAAGATGAGGGCGCCGGCCAGCCAGATCCATTTACTCATATGCACAGTATCAGTATTCAGATTAGAAGTCAGGGCGTAGCATCAGATCCGGCGGTTCAGCTGACCTCCGGGACTGTCCAGGGTTCCCGGTACTCTTTGGTTAAATACTGGTTCGCCTCCGGGGTGTCCGTTTGTTCGGTTTTCGGATTATACTTCAGTTTGACATTCCCCGCCCGATAGGAGACGTTCGCCAGATGCCCGAGGGCTGTGGAATAGTGGGCTTCGGCCACATCACCGGTGGGCCGTTCCCGGGTGCGCATACACTCCAGCCAGTCCGCCAGATGCTCATCAGTGGATTGCCGTCCATAGGTGGATACGACTAACTCCTTGTCCTTGTTATACACCTGCCATCCCCCGCCGTGTCGGCCGAAATACATGAAGCCCCCGGTTCCGAAGACTTCCACCTTGGTACTGTTGAAAGGCCAGTCAGGAAACGAATCGGTATCCCGGATGGTACTGGGCGTTTTTTGCATATAAGGCGTCCAGAGTGTGGATTCGGCAACCATAGTCAGGTTATTCCCAAACTCATACGTCACCAGCTGGGTGTCGGGAATCTCTCTGCCGTCATTAAAGAAGTGGACGCCACCCGCATGATAGACGGATTCCGGAGCCACTCTGCTTATCAACGCCCTCGCTGCATCCAGCTGATGGATCTGATCTCCCAGTATACCCCCCACACTATACTCCCAGCGATTAAACCACCACCGGCCCGGACTGTACGGTGCTTTCCGGGAGGGTCCGCACCACATATCCCAGTCTAATCCGTTCGGCGGGGATTCCTCCGGTCCCTTGGGACTGGGGCTGTGTTTCATCATGTTGAACACCCGTACCACATGGATTTCCCCCATCTGCCCCGATTGCAGGAACTCCAACGCCTCCAGAAAATACGGGGCGCTTCTGTTCTGGATTCCGGCCTGCACCACCCGTTCGTATTTCCGGGCGGCGTTGACCATCTGCCGGCCCTCCCATAAGGTCAGCGACAGCGGTTTTTCCACGTACACATCTTTGCCCGCCTGGCAGGCCATGATGGTTCCCGTCGCGTGCCAGTGATCCGGCGTGGCATTCACGATCCCGTGGATGCTCTGGTCCTCCATCATCTTGCGAAAATCCTGGATCAGCTGGGGACGGGTATTCGTCCGGCTCCGGACCTCCTCCGCCGCCCGGCCGAACTGCCGGACATTCACATCGCAGAGATAGACGATGTCCACATCTGACCGGGCCGCCAGCCGGGAGGTCAGATAGGTGCCCCGGCCCCCGACTCCCATCATCCCGACTCTGATCCGATCATTGGCGCCGAACACTCTGCGGGAACTCAGGGCGCCGGACACCACGAGACCTCCGACCATAGTACTTAAAAATTCTCGTCGATTCATTGCACTCGTCATAATTACACCTCACTGCGTTTCACAGGAGCAGTTCCCTCCTATTTGTTTCCATCACCTGATTTTGAGAGATGCTCCCTGTTGTGTTACAAATGTTGTTTTTCAACTTGTGTAGCTATGAGTTAATCCGCACAGCATCATTCCATCATCGCAAAAAGATTCTCGTAATGCAGCGACGGTTCGAAGATCCCGCCGCTGGTGGTGTAGAATTCCCCGGTCAGCCGGAATACTCCGTCACGGGGCTCCATCCACTCTGCAGGATAGAGCGGATGATACCGCTGCATTGCTTCCCAGCGATCGTAGTTCTGATGCCCGTTTGTCTCCAGCAGTCCCATGCCGATCTCCGGGAACGCAGTTAGCCTGGCTGCCACGTTTTTATTCCATTCCACCAGGATGGGATTGACCGTTAAATCCGCGCAGAAGCAGGGCACGTTATGTTCATGAGCCACTTGAGCGATTTTCATGGTCATGCTGAGCGTTTTTGCTATCGGCTTCAGGGCTACAGCCGAGTAACCCATATTGATACGTTTTCTGGTGTCTTCGTCGGTATGGGCGCTTTCATCTGCGGCTATCCGAATTTCCAAATCGTCCACATCCACTTCGTATTCTTCCGGGAAGGGTTCCTCGATCATCGCAATCTGCTCGTACGCGCCAATCTGCTTCGCATGGTCCAGGAATCGCAGCAAGGTCTCCTTTTCCTGATAGCGTCCGTTGGCGTCCAGGTAATAGATCAATTTTCCATCGCTGGTATGCGGAGTTCGTCTCCCCCCGACAGCCTCATGTATCGCGCTCAATCTGGCGGTGTCCTTCTCCAGCATCTCCCCCTGGGTGCCCGATTGACCCATCTTGATTTTCAGGAAGAAATATCCCTGCTCCACTGTCGCTTCAATTTCCTCAACCGGGACCGCATACGAAATCAGGGGGATCCCTGCCACCGCTTCATGGCGATGAGAAAGCGCCGGTGCATAGGATTCCGGAATCAGATCATCAAAGGAATGCATCCCGTTTTCGCTGGCATACAGAAGCCAGGCCGCATTATCCACACTCACCAGGGCGTTCAGCACAAATGTTTTTCGCAGATCGGGGTTCCTGGTAATTGTCTGCCCGTAGTGATACACCTCATCGAATATCGCCTCCAGAAGATCGACCGGCGAAGTAAAGGTGGCCCCTCTGATAAGCTGCAGAGCATATTCGGTGAGTGCGTACATGAGCACATTGCCCCCGCTCTCGGAATGGGCCCCGAACACTGCGGCATCCGACCATAACACGCTTTGTGTTCCGAGTCCGACAGCCCGATGACCGAAAGTATTCTCCAGCAGAGAAACGGTCTGCCAGAGTTCGGTTAAATATCCGCCCTTGAAGCCGAACGGCCGGATCAGGGGCTCCCGTTCAATTTCGGAATTCACGGCGTCAATTGTGGTGGGCATAATTCCTGCGCTTCCGTATTACTCCCCCAGCAGGCCGGACAAATATTTCAAAACAAGGACGAGTAGAGTCCTGTCATCAGACCTCTGTGAGGTAAAATTGGAATAATTTTCCTGCCTGAAAAAAATTTTATCTTACAGCCATTGCGGTTTTACCCGCCGGCGCACAAACACCAATACTGATGCAGCATTCTTACACAGGTTCTCCGGCTGTTGCCACCAGAGTATTTTTTAAAAGAACCGGTAAAACCAGCCCGCTCATTCCGTGGATTAATAGATCCCATAAACGATACTGTAATATAATCTTCCGCCGTCCAGAACCATAGGGAAAATTCCCGCTGCGTCATTCTCGCCACAAAACCCTGTATGTCCCGCTTCCGGACAATGATCCCGGGGACGGCTGCCGGATTAGGGAATTACTCCCACATTTTTTCAATACCCGAGTCTATTTAAGCCGGATTATTCATAAACCAGAACAGAATAGCACATCCCGACGAGATCTCTTTGCCGAAGGCCTCGAAGAGACTCCCCCAACGGTCGGCACAGACCGTTGGGACTGTTTTTAAACACTCTCAATACCTGCAGAAAGGGGAATGCAATTTGAGAACAGGTATCCGTATCATATCCTGGCTATCGTTCATCTTACTCAATATATTCAAGGGGACCCGGATATCTTATTCACTGAGCTTGAAAGATTCACCTAAATGAGCAGAAGGTTGAGAAACGTCAGGCCAGCCGTTTTCTGTACAGGACACAACAATTTTTGAATTATCAACGCACTCCGACATGTTTTTTCATTTTTTCTCAAAGATGAAGCGCAGCTTCCCGGTGCTTTCATACCTGTTGGCTGCCATCTGGACGCTATGTCTTTTCAGCGCCTGTAAGAACCGCCCTATTTACCTGGATGTGCCCTATGTAGCCACTCCGGATTTTGTGGTGGACCGGATGCTTCAGATGGCGGAGGTCGGACCGGGCGATTATCTGATCGACCTGGGTTCAGGAGACGGACGCATTGTCATTGCAGCGGCAAAACGAGGCGCTTTTGGTCATGGGATCGAGTTAGATCCGGAACGGATACAGCAGGCCAGAAAAAACGCCCGGGACGCACAAGTCGAAGACCGGGTAGTGTTCGTCCGGGAAAATATTTTCCGGACGGATTTCAGTAGTGCTTCCGTGGTGACCATGTATCTCCTCGCTTCGGCAAACAAACGCCTGCGTCCCCGGCTGTTCGAATTGCTCCGTCCCGGGACCCGGGTGGTGTCCCACCAATTTGACATGGGAGAGTGGGAGCCGGATAACTCGGCGGTTATCGAGGGACCTTCCAATACCCGGCATGAGGTATTCCTGTGGCACATGCCGGCCCGGGTGGGAGGTCAATGGGGCTGGACTCTCGACGACAAACAGTATCATCTTGAGATTCGGCAGCAATACCAGGAGATAGACCTGCGTCTGTGGTCCGGTCAGGATACCCTGTCAACAGGTCGCGCCGTGCTCCACGGGAAACGAATGCGCTTTACAGCGAGTAATAGTGATACCGATCGCCTCCTCTTCAACGGTTCTGTGACAAGCGACCGTATCAATGGGATAGTGCAAATTCACTCCGGAGACGGAAAGCGGCTGGAACATTGGTCTGCCCATCGGGAGTCATTATAATCCCAAGCCGGCAGGTCCCTGCAAAGCAAGAAACTTCGATCCCAGAAACTGACATCAACCACACTTAATACGCACTCTCTCCGTGCAATCATTACACCTGATGCAATGACATAATTCCTGCCGATTGCTCAGCAAAGGCTTGCTTTCCCGGCGGAACATCAGAGAAAATGCAAAAAGCAGGGTAAATCCGGGAACGGACTCTTAGCGCCTCCCGCCAAACCGGCGATCTTCAAACCGGGGATTCACCACGTTATTATAGATAGAACCGAAGGCATAACTGAATCCGATCCGGAGATCATATTCGTAATTCGTAGCCAGTTCCCGCTGCCGGAGCAGCACTTCTTCCTGTGACAGCTCACCCTTCTCGAGATGGATCTGATCATTGATAAAAGAATAGCGGGCGTTAATGTCCAGCGAAAACCCTTTGAATACACGGATTTCCAGATCGGCATCCAGTTCCACCCGGTTTTTTGAAAAATCATTCAGAAAGGCCGATGCTTCCAGGGTGGCCTGGGCTTCTCCCCAGGGCTGGGTGAAGGTGAGTACGCCGAGAAATGCATTGCGCAGCAAACCCTCGGACAATTGCCCATAGATGGTTTCATTGAAATAGTTATTGTATATGTATCCTATCCGGTACTGGAGCCGGAATTCCCGGCGGGTCACTTCCGAGTAGGGAAAGATGTTGTATTCTATTCCGGGGAAAAATTCATACGCGTGCTCCAGATTGCGGTAGGTGGAGGAATTTATCCGGAAAAATGTCGCCACCGACCAGTGCTGGGAAAGACTGGGAACGATCTCTCCTGTGACGTTCCAGAATTTCCGAAGGCTCTGGGTGGTCACCTCCTCGCCGGTTTCGTCATCAGTATATGTGAAGGTTTGTTCATCAAAGGATCCGTCAGTCCGGAAATCCAGTTTCAATTCCGGCGTTACCCGTTCGGCGTTCACATAGCCAAAAATATCAATACCGGATTGCGACTCCTCCCCTTCTATGTCACCTCTCATTCCGAACCTGAACACCCAGTAGTTCCATTGATCCTGCACTTCTTCCGTCTCAATATCCGCAAACACGTCCAGGGTGATATGATCCCGCATGGGAGTCCTGATCACATACGGCAGCAGACCAGCTTCCAGGGTCTCAACCAGACTTTCTCTTTCCTCGTCGTCGGTCATGGTCTGATCCGTGTGAAACCGGAGCGTATCCGAATCCCCGGCAAATCTATTCAAACCGATGAACGTAAGGGTATATTCCCTTCCACCTCCCCCCGTCCGGTTTCGGGTAATTAATACATGGATGTCAGCATTTTTTCGATCCCAGACATAATTCACGTAATTGATTTCCGTGCGTATGTAATCGACGTCGCAGCGATCACAGTCGATAAAGACATTGGGGGCACTCTGCATCACCGTCTGGAGGGTATCCTCCTGCTGGTATGCATTAGCAGACCGCGTCGCCAAAAATCCAAGCAACAAAACAAATGCAATTTTAAATAAGTGTCTCATTGTAATATTGATCCATCTCCCTATATCGTACTGATTTAATGCAAGCTCTAACCTGTGGCTTATTTTCATGCTATTCTCCCGTTACAATTCACATCCCACATTTTGAGACTTATGTCCTGTAAGGGTAAGCATCAAATCTATGGAAAAATTGTATTGGCAATGGATGGTGATACTGGCTGAGAAGCGCAGCTGTAATTTAATCGTTGGAAAATATGACCAAATTTGTTCAATTTCATACTTCCACCGGATAAGAACTGGTAAAGCCCGGCATGAAGGATGAATCCGGGCAGTTGCGGTTCGACAGAACCTGGTGAAAAAGAAACAATCTTAAAACCATACAACACAGGAGAAACATATATGATTTTTTATAAACGTGTATCCGTTGTCCTGCTGCTCTTCTCCGTTCTCTTTGCAATAAACGCGAAGGCACAGGAAGCTTCGGTGCAGCGGCTGAATGAATCCCCCCGGCATCATGAGTGGGTGGAAGTCACCTATGATAACCGAACCGTCCAGTCGTTCATGGTGTATCCCGAGGTGAGCGAGAAGGTTCCCGTGGTATTGCTTATCCATGAAAACCGGGGACTCACAGACTGGGTGCGCGGCCTGGCTGATCAGGTGGCGGAAGCGGGCTATATCGCCATCGCTCCGGACCTGCTATCGGGCATGGGACCGGACGGAGGAAAAACCAGTGATTTTCCCAATTCCAATGCCGCCCGGGATGCTCTTTACCAGCTGTCCCAGGAACAGGTTACCGCAGATCTGAAGGCGGTTGCTGACTACGCAAGAACTATAAGTGCCGCGACCGGCGAACTAGCTGTTGCCGGATTTTGCTGGGGTGGCAGTCAGACGTTTCGGTTTGCCACCAGCTACTCTGACCTGGAAGCAGCGTGCGTGTTCTATGGCACCGCCCCGGAAGGCATGGAGGCGTTGAACAACATCAACTGCCCGGTATATGGCTTCTATGGCGGCGACGATGCCCGGGTGACCAGCACCATCGATGCCACTGGGGAGCGCATGCAACAGGCAGGGAAAACCTACGAGCCAGTGGTATATGACGGAGCAGGCCACGGATTTATGCGCTCCGGGGAAGGTGCTCCGCAGGACGATCCCAACCGGCAGGCCCGGGATAGGGCCTGGCAGCGCTGGATGAATCTTCTGGAAAATATCTGAAGACTGTCCCGATATAAGCCTCCGGCTGTACCATGGTGATTAAAGAAAGATTGCAGCCGGAGGATTTTATTTCCGTAACCTGATTAATTCATAAAACGAGATATTACCTCGTGGTGCAATGGATGCAAACCCTTGTGAACCTTGTATTGTTGAGACGTAACAGGGAGGCTGCGTGAGGAGGTATTGTCAACCAGAAAATTGTCATCCCCATCCCGGCTGGCAGAGATGCTCTCGATTTCACCGCATAACCTGTCGGAAGTGATCAATACCCGCCTGCACCAGAATTTCTTCGATTTTGTGAATGAGTACCGGCTGGAGCAGGCCAAGCGGGAACCGGCCAACTCCGATAAAACCCATATCAAGATCCTGGCCATTACCTACGATGCCGGGTTCAATTCCAAATCCTCGTTTTACTCACTCTTCAAAAAGCACACCGGTCTGACGCCGTCCGAATTTCGACAGAGAGCGTTGGAATAGAACCTCACTGTGCTGGTACCGACGACTCGGCTCTCGTATCCATTCGTTTCATGTCATCCCGAATTGCAGGGAAGAAGTACACTCTTACAAGGTAATATCCAGGCGGCTGGATCAATGACCGGTTTCCTTACCGTCTCAACAAAAAAAAGAGCGCAGTCCAAAAAGATGGAGGAGGCGAGTAATCCATTGCCTCTTTGAAACCGCGCTCTTCATAGGAACTGTCTTCTCGTGATATTGTTTCGATTCTTTACTTCATTTGGTCTTTATTTCATATTTCCGGTTCACGAGAATAAATCAGCCCTCCAGGCCAGGAATACTCCTCCTGCTGTCAACGTGTTGTCTGCCACTGTCCTAGAATTCCATGCCGCCATCAAAGCCCTCCATTTCGCCGCCATTCTGCGGTTGCTGTCCCCGGCGCTGTTCCCTGTCTCTGTAATTGTTGATATTGAACCGCAGCGTGAGCATTACCACGGGCGATTCCCGTTCCATATAATTATAGCTGTAAAAGCCGCTGCCCGTCGAGATAGATTCGAACCGTCCGGTCCCCAATACATCCCGTACAGAGAGAATGGCTGAAAGTTTCCTGTCCAGCAAGTCCTGGCGGACGGAGACATCGGTCATGAAAAACCCTTCCCGCCGTCCCTGGGCCGACACACTGGGACTCCGATACATTCCATTGAGCTCCAGCCGGGTGGTCTTGGTAATGTTGATGGAATTTCTGATTCTTGCATTCCAGTTGAAGCTGTCCCGGGAGAAGGCTTCGTCATGCAGCACTCCTTCGATCCGGTACCGGAAAAGGCTTCCCATCAGGTTCACATTCCAGTTTCTCAGCACGTTCAACCTGAGCATGAATTCGGTGCCCAGGGAATAGTCGGTCCCGACATTCTTCACCGATTGCAGGGTGACATTCTGATCGTACACAGCCTGTACCCGCTCTATGACGTTTTGAGTCACCCGGTAGTAGGATTCCACAGAGAGCATATTTCTGCCCAGGAAGTTGGTCTGGTAGCCCAACTCGTAGGAATCGATATATTCCGGGAGCAATCCGGGATTTCCTACCCGAACGTTGTAAGCATCCACCCGGGTTTCGAACGGTTCGAGGAACCAGCTGCGGGGCCGGTTGATCCGGCGGCTGTAACTGGCCATCATCTGCTGGGTATCCGTCAATTGGAAGGAGGTATGCAGGGACGGGAAATAATCCCAGCGATCCAGGGTGAACGGTTCCGGCTCGCTCTCGACCGCCATCCGGCGATAGGTATATTCACCCCGCAGACCAGTCTGGTACCCGAAACGATGCCACTCCCCCGAGTACGTGGTATACAGGGCCGAGATATTCCGTGCATACACTGCACTGTTGCTGTATTCCGGCTGGATGCGGTATGCATGCACCGTGGTATTGTAGAGATAATAGTCGTTATTTTCTTCCGAGCCCTCCAGTTCGGTCTGGTAGCCCGCTTCGAATTTATCGGTTTCTCCCAGAGGAAGGGTGTAATCGAGCTTGATGCGAAATTCGTCTTCCGGTCCGTATTCGACGGACTTTCGCCCCTCTGTAATGGTCTGATCGGCAGCCATCAGTTCGTCAACCGTCTCTTCGTCGCCGTCCCGGTTATTAAAATGCAGCTGACCGGTGAGCTCGTGACCCTGCTTTGCGAAATTGTGCAGATAGTCCAGATTCAATGAATAGAAGGTGCTGTTTCTGTGGCCTTCACCGATACTGGTATAAAAGGTCCGCGCCAGATTATTTTGCGTCCATTCCTGGTATAGCTGCCGGGAATCCCTCAGAAAGCCCCACTGGCCGTACCGGCCGCTGAAGGTGAGCTGATCACTGGGAGTGAGATTGTATTCCAGGGCAGCCCGCAGGCCGGACGATAACCGGCCGAAACTCCGCGAACCGTCCGCATTCAGGAAGGAGGTGATTCCCTGATGGGTGGTCCGGGTTTCCCGAAGCATTGACCCGTCGAACACCCGCCGGTTGTAATCGGCGCTGATCGTGGCCGTATAGTTGTGATTCTTATAGTTCACCAGGATTTCGCCGCCGTACTTGTCATTCATACCGGCGTTGGTATTCACCATACCGCTGAACCCTTCCAGCCGGTTCTTTTTCAACACAATGTTGATGATGCCCGCTGTTCCCTCGGGATCGTACTTGGCCGACGGATTGGTGATGATTTCGATATCCGCAATGGTGCTGATCGGGATCTGCTGCAGGACGTCGTTGCCGTCCAGTATGGTCGGCTTGCCGTCGATAAGCACCCGGAAGTTCCCGCTGCCGCGCAGGCTCACATTGCCTTCAATATCCACCGTCACCGAGGGCACATTCTCCAGGACATCCACAGCGGTTCCGGCTGCCGCTGTCTGGAAGCTGCTGACATCGATGACTTTCCGGTCGACCTGGTAGGCAATCGACGGCCGCTCTCCCTCGACGACCACACTTTCCGACGTCAGCGCTTTCTGCACCAATATGATTTCACCCAGATCGACTTTGAGATCCGGCGGCGTGACGCGGACGTCCGCAATCATCTCCGGCTGGTATCCCATAAAGGACACCTCAGCGAAATATTGTCCCGGAGGCACCTGGGTGAGACGAAATCGCCCGCTATTATCAGTAATCGTCCCGGTGGCCTGGCTGCTGTCCCGCACGCTGAACAGCACAATGTTGGCATATTCCATGGGAACACTCGACGCGGAATCGACCACTGTGCCGGTAATAGTCCCCTGCGGTATCCCCTGCCCCGCTCCCGGCCGCGGTTGAGCAGAAGCCAGAGCGGTGAAAAAAATCAGCAGCGTTATGGTTCCGGATAAGTGATGTTTGTGGTTCATTGCTCTATTAGCTCCATGTCTAGTTTTAAATTTTGGTGGCAGTATAAAGAATAAATCTGTAGGAAACTTGTAGGAATTTTCTACCGTTTCTTCGGCCAGGTGGTAGAAAATTTCATTACTGTCCTGCAATCGTCTGGAAGAGCTCCTATTATCGAATTCCACTGCCAGAAATTGTACATACAATGACTGAGATTAGTATAGAAACCACTGCCTGCCCCGACACGTCGGGGAATGAACCCTAATTATCACGAATAAAACACAAAAAACAAAATAGTTATTATTCATACGTAAAATAAACACGTGAAATAAATGAATCTTTCAAACTATAATATTACCATTCCTTCCAAGTACTTTTTAGACCAGACTCATGACTCTTTCATTTTCATACAGAACTGAAGGCACCTGGACTTGGTGTAAAAATCCGAGAAAACTAAGGAATGATGACAATTGCAGGGGGCTTTGCGTTTTCTCCCTATTTGTGTCTAAAGGCAGTACACCGGGATAAAATAAATCAAAATCAGAGCGTTTTCGAATTTCTTCACAGCACTATAGCCGCGAGTGAATATCAATCCGTATTCTGGGTGATATTTGGCCAGAAAACCCACAACACATTTTTCACAATAGCCTGGTCATTCTGATAAAATATAGAAAATAACCTGGTTATAATTTACTATTACCAAATTTTAGCGTGGTTATTTTTGCCAGGTATCAGAAAGAATACCACATCCAATTAGATGCTCGTTGTAATCGCTGTTTGTGAACTCCTGGCGTCAGGTCTGTCAGAAAGATATACTTTCCCCGATTCCTTTGTCATGTATTTCAATAACAGCTGAAAATAAGTGCCCCTATCGGGGCACGCACCTTTCGAATCTGTTCCTGGTAAATCAATTTACGGTGCGCTTCAAAATCACTTCCGGATTGACCGTGCTTAGTCCCGTCCAGGGGACGACACATTTCTCATCCAATTATTCATACACCTGAAAAGAAGAGTACACAGCGTGTCTCGCAGACCGGATGTTGAAATCATGCACTGCCTGCCTTCACTAAAATTTGAGCAAACACCAGTGAACTCAGCTCTGATTAGATGATTCTTCGGAGGATCCCGCTGCTTCATCGTCCGCCTGCTCGAATTTCCGGTAGAAGCGATAACGGAGGTCTTCTACAAAGGCAAAAAGGGTAAGTAATATCCCGAATACCATTAACTGACCGAACTCAGCTCCGATATCCAGAATATCGTTCACTTTTAAAACGCCGAGGATTAATACACTGGTTCCAATCCACAGCCACACGTTTCTTCCATGTCTTCGCGGCCGCCAGAACTTGGATATTTCAGTCACTGTTTCTCCCTTCAGTTATTTATAAACCAATATACCGGGGTCACACTGTGCCTGAAAGGTGAAAGCAAATACCTTCCATGAAAATTATGTTGGATTGTTTGTTCGGTCTTATTGAGAGATTTCTCAATTACGTCCTGCCCCGGTGGACGCCGGGGCAGGACTATGTCGATATGGATCCTCTGCGAACAACTGATGACCGGATACCTGCATTCTCAAACTTCATCCTGTGGTGAACAACCATTCTGGATTCAGGTTCGAAACCTTGTTACCTTACTCCTGCTTTAAAAGCGCAGATCATAATACCGTTATGTGAATTTTCTTACAGCTGTTCGGATTGTTCACCGAAGGAGACGGCGCCTTCGTCCTCCGCCTGCTCGAACTTCCGGTAGAAGCGGTAGCGGAGGTCTTCTACAAAGGCACCTATTATACATAGTATCCCTAGCTGAATCAGGACAAACGGAATGTCTCCCTTTATCACATTATTTAAATCAAGTAATCCCAGAAACAGCAGTATGGCTCCGCCGATCAGCCATACATTTCTACCATGCCGTTTTGGCCTCCAGTATTTAGAAAATTTCTCCATCTTATATTGTACTCCCATTGACTAACAAAACAAATTACCTGAAATACTCAGACCCTATGGGATCAGGGCTGGCGCATCCGTGAGGTGTGAGGAAGCACAGTCAGTCCATCGACGCGCCAGAGGTCATCAGAGCAAGGAGCAACAGGCATTCCCTCTGCCGAATACCTATCCAAAGTACGACCTGGAATTGTTGATGGTGTTAGCTCTTCTAAGTCGGGGTTTTCCCTAAGTAAAGCGATACTTCGCGAAGCTCGTATCGCTCAACTTAGGTACCATTTTAATTTATGAGTTAAGATGCGGGTCTTATAGTTTTTCACCTTTCCGTATGCTGATTAACATTGCAACAATCAGGAGCACCATTCCGATGATACTCCTAATCTCTGAGAGAACATCTTTACCCTCCTGCAAATCAACAACAAACAAATACCCCGAGCCCCCTATAATCAACAATGCCGCGCATATCACCCATGTCCTGACATCAGCCATCACGTAATAATTCCTCTTACGAAGTAAGCGGAGAACAGGCACTTACAAAACCATAATATGATGCGCCTGCCTGTGCTACCAGGAATGATCCCATTCACCAACCATACGGTCGGTTGCGGTTACTCCCCTGATACCAACCACACTCATTAAGAACCCCACATTAAAATGCAATTTTCCAGGTAGAACTCCTTCTCTGATTTCAGCCTAACATAACCAGGCAACTACACCAACTGAAAGTCACCTTGGAAGTCTAGATTTTATATATGAGTCTGGTCTAATCCCGAAGGTCAGACCTGAAAAGGCAAGCACTATGGCCGACAACAGAAATTTTGCTACAATGTCATAGTCTTTTCTGTGCATCACACGCTCCTCTCAAATCAAATCCAAGTTACCGGCGGGTGGTCGGGGAGAGCAATTTCATAAATAATGGATTTGCTCTTCCTCTGCCATCTCAGTGTGCAGAACTCATGAAGAATACCTAATGGCTTACCGCCTCCTTTACCGAGGCTCGTTTTTATAGTGCCGTAATATACTCAATGTGCTGAAAATACCGATGAGAATGATCACGGCGAGCAGGTAGAGTTTTAATACGACATACCCCTTGATGATAATGAAAAAAAGCAAAAAAATCACAAACCAGCCGTTATTGGTCAATACATATTCGAAAAGGGTGGTAGGCGCATACGTAACCTCAGCCTGTTTTATATGTTTGTTAACCGCGATATAAATGAAATAGGAGAGGAAGAATGTTATTGGGACCGGAAGTTTTGCAGGATCCTCCCTGATGAAATATATCCCCGTCACCAACGCAAACGAGCCGAAGACAAACGGCCAAAAATATTTAAAGAACTGATTATAGTCCAATTTCCATATAGAACTTGTTCTGTTGTTTATGTAATTGGCACTCGTAATAATCTTTAAGCAAAGGTATTTATGACTATTAAGATAACTCAGTACAGATTCGACACTCTCTGGGACTACTTCACTTGATGGAGAACTTTTCCGCTCACCATGGGGAGTCAGTTCAGATCGACGGCCCGATGACTGAGAGGGAGTCGAGGAATCTGGCAGCGCGGTTGATAGCCATTGCGGGCATCAAACCAAGTGGCGCGCGACACTCCTGCGAGGTGATCTAAGCTGGAATTCCCGACCAGATCCCTTCAACTGAGCCATCCACACGGACAGTTGCGGTTACTCCTCGGTTACCAACTACACGCATTAAGAATCCCACACTACAATACAATTTTCCAGGTAAAACTCCTTCTCTGATTTCAGCCTGATATGACCAAGCAACTACGTCAACTGAAAGTCACCTTGGAAGTCCAGATTTTATATATCCTATACCAAGAGTAGTCTTTTCATGCCCCTCCCTACCAGCTATTTAGATTCCACTGGGAGATACAAGGACAAAGAGAAATTAACTCTCCTCTTTTTTCTGTTTAATATACCTTGGAATAAATCCGATAGTCGTGAAGAGGCAGGCAAGGGTAACGACTATTAAAAGCCCGATTTGAATATAAAGATAATCTTCAATAACAAACAGAATGAACAAGATATAGGCAACGAGGAAAGAATTTACAATTAGTAGATACTCCGGGATATTCTTCGGGAAATAGGACTGCCGCTTCGGAGCAATTTTTTTATTGATGAACAGCACTGTGAAATATACCAGTATCGGAATTATCGATGTGGTTATCTGTTCCGGCGCCTCTTTTACGAAATAAACAAAGGTCAGACCTGAAAAGGCAAAGACTACAGTCGGCCAAACGAATTTTGCCATAGTATCATAATCTATTTTACTCATATTGTCATTCCTCTATAGATTTTCCCAGACTCCTGCAGGTTTTACAGGAGCCTGGGATCTAGCAATTCTAACTAGTAATTAATGCACAAATCGCATTACCTCCAACGCCTATGGCAAGTCCTACACCGAATGCAGTGAAAGCACCAGCAGGACCTCCTATTGCCATTCCGATAGCCAGCGAGTTCCATCCTGCCAGCTGGTCAAAGGCTAAATTGCACAGAAACTCCTCCGTATTCCAACCTCCACCCCGAATCTCTGCCATCTCGTCTATAGTAAGTTCTCTCATTGGAAACCTCCCAAAATTTAAGAGAATTTAATTATAATTATCCGTGGCTGAATGCCGTTACTATATAGCCTCAAATTCCATACCAATATTGTGATTCTATCACTTATCATATCTATAAATAGTTTATTTACAGTATGTTATTTCTCATTATATCATAATTCTCTTCCCTTGGAAATCACTTATTTCATTCGGAATAATCGAGCCATAGCTCGTGTGGAGTGAGAGCTATGGCTCGATTCAGCACTTAATATGCATTGAAATAACAACTTTTCCTTTTATCAACCCGGTTTTCTCAGGCAGAAATAATTGTTGTTCACGTAAATTGGGTGATTTTAGCCAGCTCGGGACCGGTTTACGGAAATAAGAAGGGTTCTGCAGGTTGAGACTCCCACAAAATTCATCTCTGCTGTGAAATGAGAAGAGCTATAGCTCGACTCCATCTGTGTAATTTCAGTGTTATCAGATTTGTCTGTGAGAAACTTCTCATGTTATTTTACCTGTCCCCGGCCGCTGCGCCAGATTCTTCAGAATATTACCTCTCCGAATTCGAGCGGAAACATTCCCTGATCTAAAATGATGTTCATTTCTCTCACATTTTTGTTGCATCGATGATTATCAATACATATTATGAGTTGTACGCTCATCTTTTAATTGTTGAGTGTGTGCTCTGAAACATTCCTGAGTATCGGATATGGTTTCTGAATAGCAGCATCTGGTGATGAAACCCTTTTCATCACACAAACAGTTCCGGATCATCAGTTTTGGAAAAAGTGGGGTTTCTGTGAATGCAGATAAATTCCGGTGCTTCCGTCCTCCGCTTACTATCAGAGCACAATCAGGTTGTATTAATTAGATGCAGGAGACAACGATGCCGAAAATACTCACCAGCAAACGGTTCAACCAGGCCCTGGCTCGCAAACACCGGAATCTGATCCCCCGGGTGATGGATCAGCTGACCAAGCTTCTGCGGGCCCCGGATCTTCCGGGACTGAACTTCGAGCGCCTGACGAACATCGACGGACTCTACTCCATCCGGATCACCGATAATTACCGGGCATTATTAAGCCTGATACAGAGCAACGGTAATCGGGCCTATTTTTTTCACGATATCGGTCCCCATGATATCTATCGCATACTCCGGAATCAATCCGGTGAATTTCAATTCTCCGATCGCGACGTCGGGGTGGCGAAGCTGATCAACATTAAACGGGAACAGAATCCGAATTCAGCTCCCGATTCTCCTGCACCGCTAAGCCGGTATATTTACGATCTCACTCCGGTCTTCACTGATCAATCACCGGATACCGTTGATGAAGAATTCTTTGACGCCGCCATCGATCGGTTTCTGGAGACTACTGACGATCAGGGGTTCATCATTAACGCCTACCGGCAGGGCGCTCTGTTTGTCCAGGGCAGTGCCGGGACCGGGAAGACCACCGCCGCCATTTTCCGGGCCATGACTCTGGCGGAGCTGGCTGAATCGGTGCTCCTGCTGACTTATAACGAAAATCTGAAACAGGTCATAGAATACTATACCGAACGTTTGAGTCTGGAGGAGTCCGGGGGTCAGCTGCGGGCCATGATCTTCGAGGAACTGGTGCAGTGGATCCTGGAACAGACGGGGTATCCTGGGATACAGGCTGCCCTGAAGAAATCGCAGTCGGTGGAACTGGTCAGGGATATTCTCCGGAAGCAGGGCATCCGGGAACGGGCTATCGAGATCTTTGAACTGATTTATTCGCTCAAAACCGGACGCAAATTCGACCACAGGCGTGAGTGTATCCCGGAACATCTCGATCCAGAGGAACGGCAGCAGATCCTGCATCGTTGGGAAGCAGAAAACAAGCTGCCGGTATCAGCAGCCGCATTCGAGGATATCTACCAGGCGTATGAGACCGCACTAAAGCATCAGCAATACCGGCGCAGACCCACCAGGGACACTGCGGATGTCATGTGGGATCTCTACCGGCATCTGCAGGAAACCCAGCCGGCCTTCACCGAATTCTGCCTGATTATCGACGAGGTGCAGGACTTTCGTCCCCTGGAGTTCGAGGTGATCCGATTGATGCTGGAGAGCATGCCGGAGCAGGATCACTGGGAGGATAACCGGCTGTCGATCTTCGGGGATATCCACCAGCAAATTACGCTCACCGACTTCACCTGGGAGCGGATGGAACGGGACTATCGGGCCACGACCCACATTCTGAACCGGAATCACCGCAACACTGTTCAAATCGCTGACGTGGATCAGTATCTGTACAACCTGTGCATTTCCGATGACGACGATCACCCCTGGCTCCCGCCGGTGGCCAGGGGGCCACGTCCGTTGTTAATCATTGGAGAGGAAGAAGTCTGGCTGGACTGGCTCACGGCGTTTCTGAAAAATAATCAGGTTCCCCAGACTTTGGGAATCCTGGTGGAAGATCCGGAGACGCTGCAGCGCCTGGAATCCCGGCTGGACGAGGAGGACGACTATTTCATCGCGCCCAGCGAATACTGCAAGGGCCTCGAGTTCGAGGATTTAATTCTGATCCGGCTGTTTAGTTCCTACCGGCCGCACTACGGCACCGGACGACACATCCAGAAGAAGTACCGGGATCTCTGGCATGTCTCGCTCTCCCGCGCCCGGACCAATTTGTTGCTGTTCCTCACCCAGGCCGAGCATGAGCACGTCCAATCCCGGATAATGCCGGATCAGGCGGAGGAATTTTTCGCGGGATTCGATATCGTCCGATCAACCGAGGAGTGGGATGAAGCAGGCCGCCAATTTCTGGAGCTATGCGACTTCGACCCGCCAGGCATCGCAGATATCCTGCTTCGTATGGGACAGGGTGATTTCTACTGGGAACGCTATCTGGAGTCAGGGCACGAGGCAGACAAATTCAAAGCCCTGCGCCGCTACGAATACACCCGGGCATTCGACAAGGCCCGGGAGCGATTGGAATCGCTGGGATACGACCGGAACGATCCCTTCGTTTTTCTGGATGCGGCCTATCTGTCTCTGCAGGCGAATCAGCCGGATGAGTTCCGGACCGGTCTGCAGCGATACAACCGGGCCCAGCGGGGGATGAAACGGACGGAGAAGTTCCGGCATCTGCTGGAGTATTACACCGGCACCCGCTACTACCAGCAGCACTGTGCCCGGATCTTCGATGGCATCGTGAAAGTGAATGTCTATCCCTACAGATTCCTGCTGAAAACCCTTCGGAAATCGGTTTCGCCCGAATACCGGGAAGCACTTCACTGCATTGCACTGCATGTCTTGATAGAAAACAATAAAACCATCCTGCAAGGGATAAAGGAGCTGCGCCATGCCGAAAAACACTAACGGTCAGTCGTTTCTCCAGGCAGCCGAAGCCCTGGAGAAACTTCAGAACCAGGTGATGGAATACCAGTCGGGACTGGATGCCATCATGGACGTCCGGGAATTCTTCCAGTCGATCGCCGAAGATACCGAAACCATAAGCGATTCAATAGTTCAATTGATAAAGATGTACAAGCATGCCTACGATGGATTTTTTCTGCTGGAAGATAAAGTAAAAGAACTCAGCGACAAAGTGCATATCCTGGAAGACAGTATGCTTGAATCCACGGAATTTTTCGCGGAACAGCTGTCCAAACTGGTCATCAATTTCTCCGAAAGGATGGATCTTCAGATGGAAGATTATCTGAAGAGGTTTGCAAAACTGATGGCCCGGCGGTATGTGGAGACGATAAAGGAAGAATTAGCGAATGAAATGCAGGAGCAGGAAGAGGCACAGCAGGAAGATCAATCCGAAGTCACCGAGTCGTCTTCCTGACGATTCGATTCCGTTACGCCTTCAGCCTGCCGATATTAATTTTCGTAGAGGTACCTCACCGGAAACCGGGTAATTTGTGTAACATTCAATCCGCCTTCCCGGCGATCACCGGCGCAGTGTCCGAGGAGGATACGGTTATTCACAAATGCGATGGCGGTGTAACAATACCAGCCGTCCGGATCGTCTTCCAGGGTTTTGATGTGCTCCCAGGTGATGCCTTCATCCCTGGAGATGGCCACATTGTAGGGTGTGCGGCGCTGATCATCGGGATTATTATTCCAGATTAGGAGCAGATCTCCGGTCTGTGGGATCCGTTCGATGCCGGCCGGGGACCGGGGCGATGGAATATTTCCCGGCCGCGCCGGCAGCCAGGTCTCCCCGTTATCGCCGGAATAGGAGATGTACTGAACATGCCGGTCGGTCCGGATAAACATGAGCAGCCGGGTGTCCGCCAGTTCCACCACCCCCGGCTCCTGCATCAGGACCGAGTCGCCGCTGACCGTGCTGGTGGGAGTGAGAATGGTGGTGCTCCGGCGCCAGGTGCGGCCGTTGTCGTCTGAGACATAGCACATGATATGCCCGTAGGATGATCGCCCTTCCCATTCCGGACTGTTATGCTGTGCCACCGGAGCAATAAGCCGCCCGCCGGTGAGCTGGATCACCCGATCGTTGTTCAACACGTAATACCCCGTCTCACTCTCCGGGATAATCACCTTCGGATCACCCCAGGTGGCGCCTTCATCCTTGCTGATGCGCATCACCGGGCGACAATCGACGAGAGAGTTCTTCCGGAGATAAAATAAGGCGATCTCCCCGGTCTGCAGCCGCAGCAGGGAGACGGACATCACGTTCATCCCGGCTTCATTGGGGATCACCAGTTGGTCCTGCTGCGTCCAGGTTTGCCCGCCGTCCGACGAGAACCTTGCGGCGAGATGGGCCGCATCATGATCACCGCCTCCGCCGGTGAAGTGGGTATAGATGAACAGAATCCGGCCATCCTTCAACCGGATGAAATCGCCCTCGCTGTTCCGGGGATTGTCCGGCCCGGGAGGCAGCAGGACGTTCCGGTCGACAGGATCTGATTCGGTGGCAGGTCTCCCCGGCTGCGGGTGGACGCAGGTAAATACAAGAAAGAGTCCAGTGAGTAGGGCAATCAGATTCCATATACGGAGGGATTTCATCATAACTCCAGTTCACTCGTTGCTTGTATCGGCGCTTCCAGCGGAAAAGTTAATCAGCTGTCCGGTCAGTCACAAAAAGAAATATTCCCTGCCCCGGAATACTAATCTGCGATGAACTCACCTGATGGTCTTTTTTGGTCCCTCCCCCAACGCATCCGGGTACATCAGTACATAGGGACATAAGGTATCCGAGATAAATGCGCTTGCATGGTCAGCGAGTCTGTGGTTTAGCCTGGACTATGCACGATACCGAACGCCTCCAGACCTATGTACCCTATGTACCCTATGCACTTATGTACCCAGTAAAGATAGCGTCAGACGTTCCGGGGTCATGAATAATTCTGGTGATAGAAACAGTTACTCATCAGGATCGTAGTAGATGGGTTCCCCCAGTTCCGCAAGCGAGAAGGTGTGAAAAATATGATGTCCGTCGTAATCCAGGACCCGCAGATCATCCTCCTGATACAGGTCGCCCATAATCACCTGGTAATGGGTTCCGTACCGTTCTTTCGCCGTTTCCACCGGGATTTCGTAAGCGATGAATTTGTTAATCCCTTTGATGGCGAGCTTCTCAACCAGATCCGGATCAGTCAGGGCATCGTACGAGGTAAGTATCAGGATCGGTCCGGAGCCGGTGAAGAGTATTCCTGCCTTCATGATGCACCCTCCTGTTGGTGGTAATTGTTCTCAGCGATGTATCTTTTCTGTCATTGCATCCGGATCAGGTATCCCAACAAGTGCCCGGTCCGCCCCGGAGAACGGTCCTGCCCGGGTTAATTCTCCAATTCCACTCCGTTCGCTTCGCACCACCGCCGCAGTGCTTCTTCCACCCGTTGATCCTGATACCCATACCACACGTCCAGCAGATCCTGTGTTTCCAGTAAATCTTTAAACCGCCGGTACGCCCCTTTGCTCCGGAAGTAGTCGCTCACCCGGTCATACTCATCCGGCATGTGCTGTCTGACGAAATCAAACACCAGCTGGTTCCCCAGATCCAGGTCATACTTATCCGGCACCTCCACGCAGTATTCCCAGTCCAGATCCTCTTCGATTTCCTCCCCGGCGGCAACGGACTCATAATGGATCTCACCGGTCTTCTTGTCCAGCACCACCCGGGTGTCACCCGACATTCCCGTGCTCACGAATTCGTACGCAATGATGATGTCTTCGATGTTGAACACAACAGGTCCTCCCTCTGCTGTTTCATTTTTTGTCCTCTGGTGTCCCCGAAATCAGGTTATCAAAAAAATGGGGGCACCTGGGAACCATTTGCGTTCGGCAGAATAAACGGACACTATGGGACTGCCCTCTTTACCCTCAGTATACAGACTCCCGGCGGCCGGTACAATAGTTTTTTCGGGTGTGAGCCTGGTGGGAAAACGGCCCGGCCAAAAGACGTTGATTGCATGATCACCGAAAATATAATGTCGTCATAATATCCTCTCACCTGAATCCTCCGCAGGCATAGTCGAGCTATAGCTCGCACGAAGTACAGATATAGCGCAGGTTAACAGATAACAGGTACAGAACTAACACCCGTTTCACCTTTATTTACTCTTTTTACGCACCGAATTCATTGTTTTACGACCCATTCCTGGTGAGTTAAAGTTTTTATGACCCGAATTTTCCTGGTACAATTGAATTCTACGGATTACATCACCGACGAGTCGAACTCATGCTCGACTTGGGGAGAGCTATAGCTCGATTTCTCGGCCATTCTGCACCAGTTATGTGAGATTCTTCCAGTTGGCCTATTCCATCTAAAGCCTATAATATCAAACAATTGCCGTAGTTATTCACTCTTGTGATCTCCTGCTGGCACGGGAATTGAACTATAAATAGAGAGTCTGACTGAGAAATATCAAATCCTAACAACCGGAAGGAGAGTATATCATGAAAGAATTAACCTATGATGAGATGGCGGAGATCCGGGGCGGTTGGTCGAAGAGCGATACCATCAATGTGCTGTGTAATGCGGGATTCTGGGGAATGGGTGCCGCGAATTCCGCAGCATTCGGATATTATATGGCAGCGACTACTGTCCTTTCATTCGGAACAATGACACTTATTGGTATTGGCATTGGTGCAGCTTTTTCAATTGGAGGAAGCATTGCCTGTCAGGCTCTTACCAGCTGAAAGTAAAACCTGTATTGGATATAATATCCAATAATTTTCTTAAGCAGAATGCTACCGGCTCACTCGAAGATCTGTATGAGGATACATATAAAGAGATGGCAACAGTTGACTATGATAAAATAGGTAAGCTTTTCTGGTTCATAATCTGTGGATCTCTCACAATTATCTTGTTCATTTACTTTCTCAATGAACATCCTGTCCACATCCTCACGGCGTTTATACCTATCGGGATGTATGTCCTGATACCCAAAGTCAGGAGGAAACAACAGAAAGAGTTACACTATTACCCCAGGACCATTGTGGACTTTGCGCTCACTACCTTCTCCATGTTTATCGTAGTGGTCATGTTCACCTGGTACATCGAGGGGTATTACTACATCCAGGCGACATTTTTTATTATGCTCTTTCTGGTGTCGATCTTTTCGGCTGTGTCGTATATCAGCCATCTGTGGCGGAATTTGTAGACTCATTTCGGTGTGGCGGGATCTACATTATTAAATCACCAACCAGGCGAACTTAAGCTCGACTTGGGGGAGAGCTCTAGCTCGATTTCTCGGCCATTCTGAACCGATTCGGGGAGTTTCTTCCCGGGGGAAAATCTCATTTAAGAAAATAATTCTCAACTACTTACAACGACTATCCATTGCTGTGATCATCTGCCGGCACGGAAATTGAACTATATATAGCAAGTCAGATGGAGACATATCAAATCCTGACAACCGGAACGAGAATACATCATGAGAGAATTAACCTTTGATGAGATGGCGGAGATCCGGGGCGGATGGTCGAAAGCAGACACTGAAAACGTTACATGCAGTTTGGCATTTGCCGGATTCGGGAGTTTCAACGGTCTGGCCATTGGTGTATATTATGGTGCGATAATAGGTGGACCTGCGGGTTCGGCGATCGGAGCGGGGGTCTCTATGGTCATTGGTTTTGGTGGTTCGATACTGTCTCAGGCTCTCACCGGCAGTTAATGGTAACACAGTCGCAGCCGGTCAGCGTAGGGAAGCAAGTCTTGCGATCACATCAGGGGGAATTTATTATGCCTAAGGTAAACCACGAAAGTATCGGCAAAATTTTCTGGCCCGTTATTTTCATATCACTTGCATCGCTTATGTCCATCTATTTTGTGCAGGAAGCCCCCTGGTTTCTGCCTATTGCAGTGGTGCCGGTTGTGGTCTATCCAACGGCAAACAGTGTGAGGAAGAAACAGGGCAAACGGGTGCTTTACGCAGTGGAGGACATCAGACAGTATGCTGGGATCAACGGGGCTTTTCTTGCGATTACCATTCTACTTCTGTTTATGATAGAGGGGTATATGGTTATTGAAATAGGAGTCCTGATTATACTTCTGATGGTGGCGCTCTATAGCACAATTACCTTTTTAGCTCATTACCTGCAGAAAAATTCTTTGCAAAAAGAATGAGACCGTGAGTATTACAGATCCTCACATTTGCCAGGCGCGAGAACACCTGAAGTCAGCCATCCACAGCCGGTGCAATGCTCCACGCCCCTGATTCGAACTGTACTTATTTGGATCCCACGCGGCAAATAGGACGGTATTTGCTATCTCCAAACACAGAGCAACGCGAGTATGCTATCTATCAATACGATTAATCGCCTGAAGAATGAATAGCTTTTTCCTCATGGGATCAACACTTCTGTACTACAAAGAAAAAATAAGTGAGTAAAGATATGGCCAAGTCTGACTATGATAAGATAGGCAAGTTCTTCTGGCCGGTTATCTTGCTCACTTTGTCTATCGGGATTTTCATCTATTGTCTGCACGAATCTCCGGGAAGTATCCTCACTGCCATTGTTCCCATCGGTCTCTACATTCTCATAGTCAAGGCACAGAAAAAGCAACAACGGGAGGTGCATTATTACCCCAGGACCTACGCCGATTTTCTCATAACCATGTTCTCCTTTTTTATCGTGGTGGTCATGTTCACCTGGTATATCGAGGGGTATTATTACATCGAGACCGCCTTTTTTATCGTTCTGTTTCTGGTGTCGATCTTTACCGGGGTGTCGTTCATCAACCATCTGTGGCGGAACCTGTAGATTTATATCGGGGTTGGTGAGATGATCATTGGAATACGCCCGGGAGTGGAACTCCCAGGCAATCGCTCTTCATGTGCGGGGTGGAAGACCAGAGGTACGGCGTCCGCCGGTGATTCCCACGCGGGATCACCGGCGGTTTGCTGCCGGGACGCTTTATTGTATAGCTGGTGCATGAAAAACAGGCAACGACTCGTGCACGTATGCCACAACAGAACGAACACTGGCTGAGGCATTATGCCTTCTTATCTCCATAGACGTATCCCTCGATTTCTTCAGCACTCAGTGGAGTCCCGGAGAGACATCCGGTCACATCGAGAATGGGATCCTCCCGTTGGTGTTCACGTGTCTTTAGAAACTCAATAAAATCCAACACTTCCTGCAGTCGATGCTCCGGTAATTCCGAGAGTTTTTCCGGGACTTCATGGGCAACTTTATCTTTTGTGTTCATTGTAAACTCTTTCCCGTCTTTTATTCACTTTGTAGTATAGACTATGAAATATCACCAGTCAAGAGCGGAACAGCAGCTTTCCGGCACTCTCCACTCTTCAACTCAGAGGTATCAGACAAACTCTACTCCGGCATTCTAACCGGTACCTGGCTGCCGGAGTGCGAGAGCAGGCGCTCTGTAAAACCGTAAACACTCTGATACGGGTTCGGACTCCGGGTGTGTTGATATCATTGTCAGATCAGTCTCCTGAACGGAACAGGGTCCGCCCGCGAAGCCCTCTCCCAGGGGATCACCGGCGGACGGGTTAGACCGGCATCGGTCATAGCCTGCTGCAGTTGCGCCCGGTGGCGCAGGGGATCTGCGAAATAGGCGTGATAGTCAAGGCTCCTGGTTGCCCCGTTTATCCTGGCGAGGATTCTTCGAAGAATTTCTCTCTGAGAGTATAGCTGCAATCGTACGGGATTGCCATTACCGAACGTGAGCACCCCGCCCTTGCTGATGAAGGCATAGGGATGCAATACTGTCCGCACCCCGGGGATTTCGAATCGGACGTCATCCGACCAAGCCAGCCAGTAGTTATCGTTCTCCGTCTCGATAATCCGATCCAGTTGCGCCTCCGTATACAAGGCGGTGAACCCCTGCTGATCGGAATGATCCACCTGATCCATGGTGGCCGGGATTGCGCCGTAGACGGACACGTGGCCCGCAAACGCCGGCCCGGCTCCCGATAAGTTTCCTTTAATCATGGGGACAGTGACCTCGAAATCAGCATCTGCAAATTTCTGTTGTATCTGGGCGGGATTGGCGTTGGAACCCGAACACAGGACCGGATACCGATCTCGGAGAGAAGGAAGGCCTTTCTGACTGAGTCTCGATTGCAGGATGTTCCAGACGTTCTCCGGCAGGACCAGTTCAATGGTATCCCCATGGAACAGGTAGGAGAAGTCCGGCAGTTCGCCGGGATAGATGGTGAAATCAGTCAGCGGTGCGGGAGCGTAGTCTGTTACCTTCCGGATCATGTTGGTTCATCCATAACGTTTCAATTCATTCTTCGCAGAGAAATTTATCAGCCACAGATTTACACTGACCCAAATTCGGGGTTATACCTAAGTACAGCGATACTTCGCTGTCCCAGAGCGACCTCAGTGGGGCACTCGTATCGCTCAACTTAGGACTGATATTATCAGGTGGAATTTAATGAACAGGACCGTTCGGGCAAACCGCTAAAAGTGTTTGTGTAGAAGAAAGGTGCTGCAGCGTTTTGTCCCGGCATCCCCCAAGGAAAAAAGCGACTCCAAAGTTCAGCTTCCTTGGAACGAGAAGAATGACCACCCGGCCTCCCTCCCTAACGGAAAGTAGCACTGTTTAAGCCCCTCTCCTTCAGAAGGAGAGGGGTTTGGGGTGAGGTTGTTGTGCCGCATTGCCGTCTGCTGAGCCGCCACCTTCATCCTTCAGCAACAATGGGCAATACAGGAAGTACAGGTCGCTGAGAGCGCGGGAATGGTATGGAGGTTGAGATGCGTGCCGGGCGGTGTGTGGGATGGTCAGGAGGCCCAGGCCCGAGATTCGACTCCGCCATCAGTGTATGACCGAATTCGTTTACGGGCTTCCGGTGACCTTACATTCAGTTCCTCTCCTTGAAAAAAGGAGAGGGATGGCCGCCTGGCCCCCGGCCCGGGGGAATTAGCCCTCGCATCTCTCATGAATGTAATTTATGATAGCAATCGTCATATATTTTTACGACCCGCATTCTGCAGAGAGCACGGGTTGATTGTGAGAGCTATCGCGATAGTTTCATTGGATAACCACAATATACCGGAGATAATATGACCTTCGACACATCTGCTTATTACCGGCTTACCAACCTGTTCCTGGGACCGGATCAGTCGCTGGATGTCAGGCCGGACGGCAGGGGATTTCTGCGTATGGCGCCTACCGAGAATGTCAGCGGGCAGCTGTGGAAACTGGCGCCGCATGCCGGAAGCATCGGATACTTATGATCTGTAGAATTTTCAATCCCAGCGATCCTGCATCAGCGACACAGCCGGTCTGTTTGAGGAAGACAAGGTGGATTTCTCCCGCTATGCTATGGTGTTCAACGTGCCCCCGGAACAGGCGGATTTGCCCCTGTCCCCGGCGTTCTCTGGGGCCTCTGAGCCAGAAGCTCTCCTTCGGAGCGATCTTTGTTCCGAAGGGATCTCTTTGCCGAAGGCCTCGAAGAGACTCCCCCAACGGGATCCCTCTGGGACTTCGAAGCATCCCCTCGGGGCTAGGCGTTTTCTAAATAGACTCATATTACTGCTTCACGCAAAATTTACTTCTGCCAGGTCTCCCGGGTGTCAGATTCGGTGATTTTCGTCTGATCATTTGAAAACGGGGAATTTTTTAGAAGTAAAGTCCCTGTCTTTGTATTTCCGTAAAATTCCTTTCGATACGCGCAAATACCGGATATTCAATCAACGACTATTTTTCTGTTCCGGTTCCGGCATCTGTTCGACTGGATCGGAATCTGTTTCGACCGATCTGTCGAATACACCCCCGACGGTTATTTTCTTTTAAACAAAATATTAATAACAGGATACAGGACCCCAGGTACCGATGGCACGAATATTGACTTATGGGATATTGGCATTGAAACTATACAAAGGAGGATATTATGAAACGGCTATTCTGGCTCCCCTCAGTACTGGTGATATTTACTGTTATTTCGGCTTTGATTTCCTGTGAAGGTATGCTGGGTCATGACGCCGGAGGGAACGGGACGCTTTCCGTCCTGCTGACCGATGATCCATTTCCAATCGATCTGGTGGCCGAAGCCAGCGTGCGGATTGACAGCGTGGTGATCCGGGAAAAGGTGGAGTCCGACGAAGGCTCCCCATTCCACACCCTGGTTGATGATTCCAGCTGGTATAATCTGCTGAATCTGCGGAACGGGGTCACTGAATCACTGGTCGAGATGGAAATCCCGGCAGGGGAATACGATCTGGTCCGCCTGATGGTGGGCGATGCCAAGATCGTATTGAACGACGGCAGCGAACCCCCGTTAACCGTCCCCAGCGGCGAGCAGACCGGGATCAAGATCTTCATCGAACCGGACCTGACCGTGGAAGGCGGCTTGACTGCGGAACTGCTGCTGGACTTCAATCTGGATAAGTCCTTCATTGCCCAGGGCAATTTAGACAGCCCTGCCGGTGTTGAGGGATTTAATTTCAAACCGGTGATCCGGGCAGTGAATAATTCGGAAGCCGGCCAGGTGGATGGATCTGTTGCGGACGGTGGCGCAGATACCGGCATCGAGAACGCCAACGTTCTGGCAATCCAGAATGACGATACCCTCGGAACCGCCCTTGCCGACGCCGATGGCTACTACCTGATTCCGGGCCTGCTGGAAGGATCCTATACGATCACCGCTTTTGCAGCGGGTTATGATACGGTGTCGGCGGATGTGGACGTGGTGGCTGCCAATAAGACCACCCAGGATTTCGAACTGACCGCCAAGTAAACCGAACCTGAAATCGAGGATTAAGGAAGCCCGGAGTATACTGCTCCGGGCTTTTTTGTATTTGATACTAGTAGACTACCTTGACCATCCTCTTTTGCTGCCTTGACTTCATTCTCAGTGTCTCTCCAATTGCTTTCTCGGACGCCAGCTGACCTCACCCTCGTTCCCTCTCCTTGGAAGAAGGAGAGGGATGACCACCCAGCCCCCGGCCTCCCGGAAAGCATCCTGGGACCTCTGTGCCTGTGGGGAGGTTGGGAGAATCGCCCTGCAGCCCGGCCCCGGCACTCTATCCCTCCTGGCCTCCCTTGCTCTCAGAGAGGGAAAGGGAGGAACGCGACTATAGGGATTGCAGCTGGGATTAAGGTATTTCTGGCAGATGTTTTAACACTCTTTGTATCCGTGTGGATCCTTTGTTTCTGTGGCAATCCCCGATAGACACAACCCCGACAGGTCGGGGTTTGTAATCGGGACAGGCCGTGTGCTATTGGACTGGGTGGAGCCGATTTCCCATTGCTTTCCCTCTCGGCGCCCTCTGCGTGAACCACCTTTTTTAGACAGTTGCTTTCATGATGTCCGATCTCGAACAACGCATCCAAACCCTCACCATCCGGAAGCAGGGAGGCCAGCGGGCGCCGCATAAACCGCTGCTTCTGCTCCTGACGCTGGGACAGTACCAGCGGGGCGGGGACCGGATGATCGCTTTTACCGCTGTCGAAGAGCCGCTGAAGAACCTGCTGATGGAATTCGGTCCCTTCCGGCAGTCCTCCCACCCGGAGTATCCCTTCTGTCGCCTGCAGGGTGACGGCATCTGGGAACCGAAGCATGCCGATCAGGTCACACAGAGAACGCAAAGGACCGCGGAGGGCGCAAAGAAAAAAATTGGTTCCGCACTTATCTTTTAACCGCAGATTCATATTATACAGAACTCAAAATTTCGATATAAAATGACAGTGCGGTCTTAATATGCCATATAACTTATGCTTATAAAGAGAATATATTTTTGTCTTTTCTTCGCGTCCTCCGCGTGCTTTCCCCTCTTTGCGGCCTTTGCGTGAACCGCTTTTGTGTACAAGACAGGGAAAGTCTGCATGAGTGGTTACTGGATTTTCAGGGGCAACCCATGCATTTTCCGTAGCGGGAGCGGTATTATCCGGACTGGGAATATGTACAGTGGCATGTAAGGGAGGTGTTTAAGGGCGAAGGGGATAGTAGCTAGTTGAAATGTAGGAACCACCGCCCGGGATTTCACGGGAGAGATCTCTTCGAGGCACTGGCAGGTTATTCCTTTTTTTATCCTCCTACTTTTGAACGCCCCAAAAGTAGGCAAAAGGGCCCGGCCCCGATAGCGGCAGCGCCTGCCCCGATTACTAACTCCATATCCCGCTGTTTGGGATATTCGGAGTTGAGTCTATCGGGGGTTCCCTGCGCTAAATCATCGGAACTCACCCCGTGGAATTACAACAATAGAGAATGCTCACAACAAAAACTATGGAATATAAGATTCAGACAGCCAGCGAGAGATGATTGGGATTCCACGGGGCTCAGACAGCCGATGATTCTTCACGCTCCGGTCACCGGCCGCTGGACGAAATTGCTTTCGAGGCCGGATACAAACCACTCTATATTTCGAGTTTTCAGTTTTAAGAAACAGTGCTGTTTTTCTTTTGACCTCGAAGAAAATTTCGCTGGAACTTCTGCCGAA
>CAYPST010000042.1:0-32143 GCA_964413425.1 uncultured bacterium | reverse complement strand
GGGTCTATAAGGAATTGCCCCCTATTTTTGAGGTTTTGCTGTCAAACTTAAGTTGGGTGCGGAAATCGAATAGATATTTTGGGCCAATAAATTAACAAGTAGGGATTATTTTAAACAAAATAAATTAAAACAATTATTCTGATTCATTAAACAATTCTTCTTGTCCTTTGGATTCATCGTCTGGCATTTTCCTTGCAACTAGCTCTACAAATCTATCCTCAACATCTCCCTGTATTTTCTTATATAGAATGGTGTAAATATCACATCCGTTTTCCGGTGGGATAGCCATTTTTTCCTTAGCAAACCATTCAAATGCTCTTCTTACCCATTTTATTTTTGGAAATTCTGTTGATCTGTTATCAAAGGATAATTTTCCCGAACCGTATCCATTTTGAAGTTCATTGGTTGCCTCAGATACAGATACAGATACAGATACTTTTATTTTATTCGCATTAATTTCTTCGTCGTATTCTCCCTCGGATATTCTGGACGCAAATACATCTAACCAGAGATGGGAAAGGATCTTTGGGAGTGGCGGTTGAAAATCATAGTATTCAATGCCAGGATAATTTCTTACTACTCCATCCAAAGGAATATTAACAGACGAGTGAAGTTTGTCATGTATCTCTTCATCGTAGAGGGTGCCGTATTCGAGTCTGAAATTGAAAAATGACTCACTATTTTCAAATCTATGAAATTCAATAATGGAGGAATTTGGCCCTACAATAGATGGATCTTTTTCAAATTGTTCCTCTAAGTATTGTTTAAATTCCCGACTACGAGAACTATGAATTAGAATTGTAGCATTTGAGGTCTTAATCTGTTCATCATTTGTCCACCAACCAACAAGTTTATCATCATATTTTCTAAGCTGTTCAAGTGTTCTAACCCAAATATCTTTATTGCGATTTAGGGTTTTCTTTACTTCAGCCACAATTCCGTATGTTTTCGATTTTTGCACAACCAAGTCAGGTGTAACATCGGTATCTGGGCTTTGTTCATTTTCTTCTGAGGTTCTCATCCTCCTGCCGAATCCAAAACCAGCATTATCATTGTTTGAATCATATAAGACAAAAGCCGAAAAAGCTAAAACAGCCTTTACCGTTTGTTCGTAATTACCAAGTTTATTTTGTAATTGCCTTAAATGATCTTCCGTCTCGCTCATACTCTGTTATTTCACCTTCCCAAAATTCATCGAACACGTAATGGAGTATTCTTTCGAATGCTGCTTCCGATGCTTTTAATCCAGGGATTATTACTACTCGTTTTGGTGGTATTGCGTATACCGAAAATGAGGATCCATCATGTAAGTCAGTTACTCGTAACTGAGCGTAAGGATTTCCATGCTCTATAGAATATATTGAATGAGGATATTCTTCTATTGTCCCGATAAATTCTTTAATAACGCCCACCTCTTTAAAAACGTTTGTTTTATAATTTATTGAAAGAGGTTTGGTGTTATAAGAAGACTCCTTCAATCCTCTCCCAGAATATGTATGCAATTTACTTGCTCCGAGTTTAGCAACGTGCCGAACGACAGAATTATAGATTGTATTGAAACTCCCGGTTACCTCAATTTCACTTTGTTTTGTAATTTTGCATGTAGCTTTAGGATTTATGTGAACATGGTCATTAATACGAGGATAAAACCCAATATCTATGGATGTGATAGTCTGACGACGTTGTCTTACAGATTCAATCACATCTTCCAATTCTTGATCTGTCCATTTCCTTACGGATTGTCTTTTTGTGTGGAATAAACCTTCAACGCTTTCTTTTGCAGAAAAAGCCTTTACATGTATTTCCTCGTCAGACTTGTTTGATAATAATTTTACGCCCTTTATTAACTCTGATTGTGAAAGAAGGATTGGGACTAATTCAGGATATTGTTTCTTGATAAACCTTAAAATACCTTTTTTCCATTCCTCTCGATTACTTATCGTAATGAACGCAAGAATATGTTCAGAATTAGAAAATCCTGAAAATCGGAAGAATGTAAATGGTAGTGATATTTGGCGCCTGTGTTGACGTCCGATAATGTCCGAGAAAAGGTAAGAACTTCCTTCGGTTCCCATTGGAGATATATTATCTGAGTGACTTAATAATTTTTTAATATCCTTTATAGTCCCGGGGAAATACAAAATTTTTATCCTAATCTTAAAGGGGGATGGAATAGGCGATTCAGCCATGTAATCCTGGATTAATTTAGGATCTCCAGAATGGAAGATAGCTTGGACAAAGATTCTAAATTCTTTTTCTTCTTCCTTGGATTTTAATCTGAAATTATTCATTCGTAGTCAATCAAATTTAATATTGTAAAATTTTTTCTCACATTTATTCTAACGCTTTATACATCGGTTCACATTTTGGGATGACTCTTTTTGATAATAAAACATTATACGTTAATTGTCACGAATATTCATTACAAATTTTAGAAGAAAATTTTGAATAAAATGAGGACAGATTCACAGATAAATACTTTGTTTTTTTAATTGCATTTGAATTTTGTATAAGTAAATAAATTGCACGATTTCAGTATCCGATTCCCCGGTATCCGGATTTTACCTATATTTGATAAGAATTGGATACGATTGATTTTACCGGATCCTTTCAAAGAAACTACAGGCTTCAATAAAAAAACCCGCTCAAACACAGTGTTTCAGCGGGTTTCTTTCAGTCGGGGCGGCGAGATTTGAACTCGCGACCCCCTGCTCCCAAAGCAGGTGCGCTCAACCGGACTGCGCTACGCCCCGTCGTCCTGCAAAGATCACTGGTGAATCGATCATCTCATGCAGCTTCTAGTGGCAATTATTCCTGTTGCCGGGACCTTCCCGATCCCTATCGGGACGCGCTCAACCGGACTGCGCCTGTCCCGATATAGGAGCACCCGAAATTTATAATTTCGTGGTGCGAGTTTGTCGGGGCTACGCCCCGTCGTTTTAAAAATTCAACGTCCGTTCGGATTGTGCTTAACTCGTTTTCATTCATGTCCGGAACTTTTGAGGTTACCGGACAATTAACAGACAGATTTAAAACCACTAATCGACGAACATGTGTCTCTCAAGAGTCAAAAAGCAAATTAAACAAATTAAAGTAGATCGGCAACGGGCTATTGTCAAGCCCTATTCGGTGAAATGCCTTGAGAACAGCGGTTCCCCTCTCTATATTCTCTGGCGATGAAAATCCTGTACCGCTACATTATGAAAGAACATCTCCCGCCTTTTTTTATTGCCATGGGGGTCTTGACCTTTCTTTTTCTCTCCAATTTCATTGTGAAATCCATTGATCGGCTGCTGGGCAAGGGGCTGTCCCTGTGGATAATTCTGGAGTACATCGGTCTCAACCTGATGTGGATTCTGGCCCTCTCCATCCCGATGGCGGTACTGGTGGCCATATTAATGTCCTACGGCCGGATGAGCGCCGATAATGAGATCAACGCCATGCGGACGTCGGGCATCAGTTTTAAATCTATTATTATCCCGTCCCTGATCTTCGGTGCGGTAGTATGCGCCTTTTTGATCTGGTTTAATAATAATGTGTTACCTGATTTCAATCATCGGGCGCGGTTGCTGGGTTCTGACATCATTCGTAAAAAGCCGGACGTGAATATCGAACCGGGTTACTTTATCGACGATCTTCCGGATTATAGTATGCGGGTGCTGGGGAAGAAGGATGGGATGCTCCAGGATGTGCTGATTTACAGCAAAGGGAACAGAGAGGTGCAAACCACCATTCAAGCCGAGCAGGGCTCGCTGGCCGTGGCGGGAAATAATATTATCCTGACATTGTATAACGGTGAAATACACGAGTTGAATACCACCAAATATTCCGAATATCGCAAGATTAACTTCGATAAGCATGTACTGACAATCCCGGCTTCGGGTTTGATGCTGGAGCGGCGGGAATCCGGCCGGCGGGGTGACCGGGAAATGAGCGCCGGGATGATGCTAACGGAAGTGGATTCTCTGAGAAAGAGGGTGCAAAGTGCACGGGACCAGATACGGCAGATGCTGGACGACAGAATCGGCCTGCAGTTAGCGGCGGAGAATACCAGGCAGTTGGAGCAGCTGGCCAGCCTCTCGCCGGACAGTATCATTGCCTTGCGAACAGATTCTCTGGCACAGATTGCATCGGAGCACCGGCGATTACGCCAGGATATTCGGGTGGGAATGCAGCGGATTGAAACGCAACTCAAACTCATCGAGAGTTACCGGCGGCAGATCAATAAATATATGTCGGAGGTCCATAAAAAATATTCAATTCCGGTGGCCTGCATCGTCTTTGTGCTCATCGGGGCTCCCCTGGGAATCATGGCCAGGCACGGCGGGTTTGCCGTGGGTGCCGGGTTCAGCCTGTTCTTCTTCCTAATCTACTGGGCCGGACTCATCGGCGGCGAGGAACTGGCGGACCGGCTGATTATCTCCCCGTTTTTCGCTATGTGGACGCCCAATCTGGTGGTCGGTTCGCTGGGATTGTGGCTCACCATTCGAACCATTCAGGAACGATCCACGCTCCAGTGGTCCTGGCTCGCCAGATTGCGCCAGCAGCGGGCGGAGGAGCAGGAGAATGAGTAATATCCGTCTCTATCGGAACACACAGCCATCGCTGGGAACAGGAGTATTTGTTGCGGATACGGCACTCATCATCGGTGATGTGACCATCGGTGATCAGAGCAGTGTCTGGTTTCACTCCGTCCTCCGGGGCGATATCAACTCCATCCGGGTTGGAGCCCGTTCGAATCTGCAGGACGGCACGGTTGTTCATGTGGACGCCGGCAGGAATCCGGTGGTGATCCGGGATGAAGTGACTATCGGACATCATGCAACCATACACGGATGCGAGATTGAATCCCGATGTTTGATCGGTATGGGGGCGACCATTCTGAGCGGGGCGGTTGTCAGATCCGGAGCACTGGTTGCAGCCGGCTCGCTGGTGCGGGAAGGCCAGGTCGTCCCGGCAAAGACTGTGGTGGCAGGGGTTCCGGCGACTGTGGTGCGGGAAGTCTTACCTGAAGAGGCGGATATGATTGTCAATTCCGCCTCCCATTATGTAGATTATGCTCAAATATATCTGCATCAAGAAAGTCTTACTTAGCTTGCAACAGGTGAGATCTGTGGCATCAGGCTGGATGGAAGCAGCGGTAAAACCGGAGATTGAGAGGGGGCTTGCTTATGCCGGCAACCAACATTCTATTAACCGGACAACCTGGCAGTGGTAAAACCACGTTGATAAAGCGCGTACTGGAAAAAGCGGATTTCCGTGTCGGGGGGTTTCTCTCCAATGAGATGCGGCGCGGGAACCAGCGGGTGGGCTTCACGCTGGATACTCTGGACGGAAAGCGTGGAATACTGGCGCACGTGGACCTGGATACCAAATACAAGATTGGGAAGTATTTTGTTGATGTAAGCAATATTGAGACGGTGGCAGTTTCAGCCGTTCGCCAGGCCATGGAACAAGATGAGGTTGTGGTTATCGATGAAATCGGGAAAATGGAACTGATGTCGGCATCATTCCAGGCAATTCTGAGCGAAGTGCTTGACAGTCCCAAACCACTGCTCGGAACCATTATGAAGGGGAAAAACAAGTTTACCGATACGATTAAAGCCCGCCCGGACGTGGTGGTCTTTACGGTGAATGAAGAAACCCGATATTATCTGGTCAATGAGATTCTGGTCCGGCTGAAACGGATGGTTCAATAACACTGTTCACTGTCCTGCCTCCGGAATATGGCGTACTTCGATTCCTTCGATCCTTCTCTTTTTTCAATGTCTGTGGATGTATGTGGGAGATCTGATAGACCATGGATTATACGTAAGTGTATATTTTCCTGATCTCTTTGCGGACCGGGCGACCTTTGCGTTTTGAGTCTAATCTCAGAAGGTACGGCGGTTTTTTCTCTCCTCCGAACTGGCATTCATTTTCCCGTGGACGTCGCAAGTCTCGGTGGGCACATAATTCTTGTGAAAGAGTTCTGTTTCTGTGGGACAATACCTGGTCGGCAGTTTTTTGGTTTCCGAGCAAATTTTCATTTCCACCACGCCCTCCGGTTTTTCGAAGTCTTGCTCTGACAGATTCAGGGTATCGTGTGCGGTTGCCATAAAGGTGGCCCACATCGGCAAGGCGGCCACGGCACCGGACCGCCGGTTCCCCAGGCTGACTGCGGGATCGTCCACTCCCACCCAGACACCGGCCGCAATCTGCGGGGTGAATCCCACAAACCAGGCATCAGTGAATCGCTGGGTGGTACCTGTTTTCCCGCCGCCCGGTCGATTGAATCCATGCGCGGCCGCACTCTGCCCAGTCCCTTGTTTCAGCACTGATTTCAGCATATCCGCCATCATGTAGGCGGTTTCTTCGCTGAGGACCTCTTTTTTCATCGGGGAATACGTTTGGAGCACGTTCCCAAACCGATCCTCGATTCTGGTAATGGCGTAGGGTTCTGTCCAGATACCCCGGTTCGCAAAGATGGAGTAAGCCGCGGTGACCTCCAGCGGAATGACTTCCGAGGTGCCCAGGGCAATGGCATCCACTGCGCGCAGACCGGTGGTGATGCCCATGCGATGGGCGTAGTCCACCACAATGTGGGGATCCACCAGTTCCTGAACCAGCCGAACGGAAATCAGGTTGAGTGATCGGCGCAGTCCTTCCCGGAGCGTGGTGGGGCCGCCGGTGGATCGATCGTAATTCTGCGGGGACCAGCGGGTCGTATCATCCATATGAATGACAACCGGTTGATTCAGAAGTTGCCGGGTCACGGGGATTCCGTTATCAATAGCCGTGGTATAAATGAATGGTTTGAACACTGACCCCGGCTGGCGTTTCGCCTGTGTCGCTCGGTTGAACTTGGATTCCGAGAAACCCCGCCCCCCAATCATGGCCAGGATTCGTCCATCCCGGGGATCCATGGCAACCAGCGCCCCCTGCACGCGCAGTTTGGAGCGCAGGGTGGAGTCCATAGGCGCTTCGCCACTAATCATCGCATGCAGCGTATCGACACTCCATTGAGACGTATCTACAATCGATGCCAGATCATCCTCGTTGTTGAGTAATCGCCGGTTCAAGACCTGTTGCTGTTCGACCATATATTTACGGTAGGCCGAATCGGCGGCTGCCTGAACCCGGGAATCCAGAGTGGTATAAATAGTCAGGCCGTCCTGGTACACATCAACGCCCAGTGCTTCAGACTGTTTTTCCAATTGCTGCCTGACGTGCTCGGCAAAATAGGGGGCCAATCCATCCCCGCGTTCCTCAGAAGGGTTGGCCTGAACTTCCAGGGAAGAATAATACTCATAAATCGGCCGGCTGATAAAACCCTGATTGTGCATGAGTCGTAACACCAGGTTTCGGCGCGAACGTGCCCGGTCCGGATGATTAACGGGAGAGTAATACGCCGGGAGCCGGAGTACACCCACCAGGGTGGCCGCCTCGTCCAGTGTCAGATCTTCCGCACGTTTATCAAAATACTCCCGGGCGGCCGCCTCGATGCCCCAGACCCCGTGCCCGAAATAGATCTGGTTCAGGTACATCTCCAGGATCTCAGACTTGGTATAGGTCCGTTCAATCTGAATGGCCGTGATTGCTTCCTTGATTTTCCGGGTCAGGGTCTTTTTAAATCCGATGATATCATACATGTTGCGCGCCAGCTGCTGGGTGATCGTACTGGCCCCCTGCACCCAGCTGAAGTGGAAAAGATCCACAGCCAGCGCCTTAAAGATCCTGGGGACATTCACTCCCCAGTGACCATAAAAGTGGTGGTCCTCCGTGGCCAGCAGCGCATCGACCATATACGGAGGGATCTTCTCCAACGGCACAAGCACGCGTCGCTGGTTATACAGCTCTTTGACGATCACACCGTCGGCGGAACGAATCCTGGTAATCAGGCTGGGATCAAAATTTTCCAGCTGGGTCAAGGAGGGGAGATCATCGGTCAACGTCAAAAGAAATATGAGCAGACCGACGCCTACTGCAGCAGCAATCCCGGTGACAATGAGCAAGCGTTTCCTGAATCGTTGATACAACGATTTGCCGTCCCGGGAATTCGCAGCAGATGTTATTTTTGAAAGATAGTCATTCATATTCAAAATTCAACGATCTTGAATTCAAAAAGTGTCATGTAAATTTAGCTGCATCCTCCTCCGATTGCAAGCCTGATCCGTGGGCAAGAAACCAAGAGCTCAAGAATTCGAAACTTCGAAACTTCAAAAACTCCACCTCCCCTCACAAACATAAGCCACGGATTGGCACAGATGACCAGAGATAAAAGACTATTAAATTGGGAGAGTTTGTGGTGTGAGATGATATCTCGCAGGGGCGGGGGGAGCCAAGAAGACAAGAAATCAAGAATCCGAGAAGACAAAAGTTCAAAAATGCAGAAGCCCAAAACTTCAAAACCGCAAACAACCGCATTCCTCCCCGGGAAACTTCATCTCACAGAGAGATGCAGTCCCGTCGGGACGAAATATTTCTGGCAAACCCGGCCTGAAAGAACCCACGTCCCGTGAGGGACGCGATATTTCTTCCGCCATGGTTTTCCTCATGCAGGATATTCCAGCCTTAAAGATCCTGGACGATTGACCACTGACAATTGACTATGGACAATTGTTTTCTGATACCCGACTCAAGGAAAGATTTCTCCTATCTATCGCATCGCTCCATCCTTTCCCAACACTTCACGGTACAGAAAGAGGAGAGCACTTTTCGCCTGATTCAGCGTCGAGGCCGCCTGGTTGCGTTTCTGGGCCAGGAACGTCAGGAATTGATTGATAACCTGGGCGGTCAGCAGTGTTGGGTGTGTTTTGTCGTGGAACAGAATATACCGAGTATTCCGGGCTATGTAGGCTTCCTCCTGTACGAATGGCGTCGAGCTTCACCCGGATCCGTTCCCGGACGCGATCCAGGAGTTGGGGGTTGTTCATGGACTCTGTTTCCTTTTATAGATGAATCCGGACATGTATTTCGTATTGACTCCAGATATTGATGTCTGTTTCCGGCTGCTCTCAGATTAAAAAACTGAACACACACACTTGACAGTATAAAATACCAACAATGCGTATTATCCATACGAAATTCGGTGTTGTGCCAAAGGCATCCCCCTGGGATAACACGGAAAATAGTATGCTTAATTATACGTTAAAGGAAAATTTTCGGGTGGTGCATTTTCCCAGTTTCAACCACATTTCCAGAACGAAGCCACGTACTGGACGCTTCTCACAGGGCGCGGGTGAACGCGGCCGTTACCGCGCCAGGCGAAGCGTGGTGCTTCTTAGAGAGTGCAGGGCATAGCAATGCCAGGAGGTGTGTGTCTGGTCGCGGAAGCGAGTATCACTGAGGAGCCCGGTGCGGAAAAACTGCACGCCGGGATCTGTGAGGGGGGCGTCAGGTAACTGGCGTCCCTATTTCGACGGGATGGAAGAGAAGAGTCTAGCAAAAAACAAAGGGACTACTCATGAGCATTGGGGTAAGAATTATCAACATCCACACTATCATTTATTATTTGAGGGGGTTGTTATCTTGATGGTGGTGTGATCCGTATATGGATATTTCCGCTTGATTCTGCTACACACAGTAGTTACTCTGAGAAAAAATTATTACTTACACAGGAAAAGGGGGGGGAGGAGAATGATTACCAGGGAAACAATAAAGAGGGAAATTGACAACCTTCGCGATGAATACTTAGAGATAGTCTATCGGATTATTAAGGCGTTCGAAATGCCAAAAAGCGAAGTTGATGTCTATCCTGAGAGTCTCCACACGCAATCAGAGTGGGATCATTTTATTCAAGAAACCTATGGGTGTTTAGCGGATGCGCCCATTGAACGAGGCGATCAAGGCGAATTTGAAGTGCGTGAGACGCTGTGATGCCTTACTTGTTGGATACCAATACCTGCATAAAATATCTGAATGGGACCTCTGAAAATGTCAAGAGACACTTCGTATCAAAACATCCCTCAGATATTGTGGTAAGCTCCGAGGTGAAAGCAGAATTATTGTATGGCGCTCTCAAGAGTGCAAAACCGACTGAGAACTTAGCAAGAGTGCATTACTTTGTCGGTCCGTTTGTCTCACTGCCGTTTGATGATCCCGCCGCAGAAAAATATAGCGAGATTCGTGCTGATTTAGAGAAATCAGGAACCCCGATCGGGCCGAATGATTTATTCATCGCTTCAATTGCCTTCGCCAATAATCTTATACTGGTGACCCACAACACACGGGAGTTTGAACGAGTTGAAGGATTAACAATCGACGATTGGGAGGAAAAGTCTCACGAGCACAATCGCCCTGCGAACAACCCGTAGGCATGTTTCGCCAGAGTTCCTCCAACTCGCTTCACCAACATACGTTGCGGCGTATGTGCTTATTTGCTCCTGCAAATGTTTGAAAGAAGTGGCACTTATGGGCCGAAGCTGGCACATTCATTCCTGGTTCATTTTATGAAAACACATGCCCTTCATTTCCTAACATTGCGCTGCCGCGGACGCCTCTAGCGACTTACTTTTTAGCGGTTGTCTGTCCGGAAAGCGATAGAAAAGAGCAGTTCCAAGGCGCGGCAATTTTCTTAACAGTTGGAAATTTTCAATGGCTACACTGGTATGAATTACGGACAACGGGATCCGAACGCTTGGCGTTGGGCGCCGGTGGACGCGGTTGTTAGGACGAAGCCCACATAATAGGAGACCGGATGGCAGATGGGTAGAATACTGCATGAAACAATCAAGCGGATCGGCTCCCTGATCTGCGTAAGAATACGACGTGGCCCGCTCGCCGGTACCAAGTGGATTCTGACCACTGGCCGCAACTTCATCGAAGGTCACTACGAGCCGTCGAAGACAGAGACTCTGATGAATATCATCGACAGTGGAAATATCGTATTCGATGTCGGAGCGCATGTTGGATACTTCACGTTATTGATGGCGCGAAAAGTCGGCAACTGTGGTCACGTATACGCATTCGAGCCGCGACCTATTAATCTGGCATTCCTAAAGAAGCATCTTCGCATCAATGCCGTCACCAATGTGTCTGTCTGCGGCTGCTGTGTTGGTGATGCAGCACGGTCTGTATCGTTCAACACGCATACCGGAACTGGCACAGGCCACGTGTCAGATAGCGGCGATCTGGCAACGACCATGATTGCTATCGACGACGAAGTAGGTTGCGGTCGACTGCCGACGCCAGATGTGATCAAGATCGATGTCGAGGGCTTGGAGGTGCTTGTGATTAAAGGCGCCCTGGACACACTGGCAACGCGACAGCCCAAGCTGATCCTCGCGGTGCATTCGGCCCAACTCGAAGAGGAATGTCGATCCCTGCTCGAGCCCCTTGGATATCAGTTTAGTGAGATCGAACAGAGGAAAGGCGATAGAGAGTTCTACGTATCAGTCGCAGCCAATCCAGCATAAACTCGGCAACGTGCAGAGGCGCCCTCACAAGTTGCATGCACCCGACGCAAGCGCGGTTCATCGCCAACGTTCGGGGCTTATCATACGAAAACAAAAGAAGGAACGATGTGTATGCCAACCGTCAAAGTGTTCAAATATATCGAGCCCCTTGATGCATTTATTCCAACAGACGAATACGCGCAGTTAGCGGCCCAGCTTGGTTTGGTGGAATGGAATCCGGTTGTCTGGATTGGGCGACTGTTCGCGTTGGACAATAACTATGGAGAGCACTGGTTTGATAACTGGGAGGAACGGGAATCATTAGCGGACGGGGCCGCCCGGATTGGAATACCGTCTGATGAATTACTTATCGTGGTCCCTGACCGTTTTACCAATGGTCGTGATGGTCCATGTCACCCACCCAACCTGCGGAAGAAATTCTGGACGGATGTCTTGCAATCACTTGAGTTAAGTTACGACACACTATTTGAAGAGGCCCGACGGACGAACATGCATGTACAAGAATATTTTCCAGAAGCATCTATTGATGATTTGGAACAGCGGATTGCAGCTATTCAGTCGAACTTGTAGAATCGGGAGAATCTCTGGTCATTCTCAAAGCAGGCAAGCCGCTTGCTGAAATTAAACCTCTGAAGCGACCTGCTTCAACAGGTCGACCATACGGCCTTTGCGAAGGAGACTTTATCGTTCCGGAAGATTTCGATGCTCCGCTGCCTGATCACATTATCAAAGATTTTGAGGGAGAGTGAACCTACTCTTAGATACGCATATTTTTCTCTGGTATATCACCAAAGATGACCGGTTACCAGGCGCTTTCCGTGGCAGCATTCGAAACATCGACAACCAGGTTTTTTTCAGCGTTGTATGTCCGGTGCATTCACCGGATTCACGCGAATTTGTGTGCCGGAGGCCTCCCGCCGGGATAATTCGTGGTCAGGCGATATTGGTCTGAATCAATTTGACAAAGACCGATTTCCACACTACTTTACAGTGGTTAAAAATGGTGGGAGTAGCTCAGTTAGGTAGAGCGCCAGGTTGTGGCCCTGGTGGTCGCGGGTTCGAGTCCCGTCTCTCACCCTTTTCCTGTGCCTCCCCGGAATCTGGGGAGGCATTTTGATATCCGGCTCACCACAGAGAAGTGTTCCTTTTGCAATTTGTAACTCACACTGATGATCTCTAAATTTATATATGTCTGTAGTGTATATCGATCAAGAGGAACTGCGGATCCTGCTCAATCGGTTCGAGGTTCCGGTGGATCTGGAGTGCCAGGCAGGCCAGATCATTGTGACCGGATCCTATCGACTGCTGGGAGAAAAGGAGTTCCAGGCGGTGCTCCGTTTCCAAAAAATCCGCGGGACCAGTATAGTATTCAAAATCATTCGCACGCAGCCTTCGTTCGGGGTATTGGATGCTTTTATTAAGCGGACGGTGTTCCATTGGCTGGAGAAATCGGGCTACATGGCGGCCAATGAAATGGAAGCGTTGGGAATTGATTACCCCTTTATCACTGTTGAAGGCAGGAAATTGCCTGCAGTCCAACGGGCGCTGGAGTATCTCACCATCGACGGGATTGATTTCGAGTCCGAAGGGATCCGCCTGCGATTCCGTCTGCGTCCGGCCATTGAGCAGGAGTCTGTCGAACACGAAAGGGCATAGACATGCCCGGAAGCGATCGATGAAACGAGAATACGCTATCTTTCCGATACTCCTGGGCTTCTCGCTGGTTGTTGCATACGCGTTCTATCTGATCTGGCAACCGTTTTTTATCCCCATCGCCTGGGCGGCCATCTTTGGAATATTGTTTTTCCCGCTGAATCGGAAATTACAGCGAACTCTCTCCTCTCAGGGAGTAAGCGCCATCATCATGACGCTGCTGGTGATTGTTATTCTGGTAGTCCCTATGGCGATTCTGGGCATCTTGCTGGTTGCGGAGGTCGTGAATACGTACGAGCTCATCCAGGAGTGGTTCCGCGGCGGCGTGTACAAACAAATGGTGTCATTATTTGACCAACCCTTCTTTCAAAATCTGCTCCGGCGTGCCAACGAAGTGATCGACCTGGGGTCTATTGATCTCTATTCCATTGTAAGTTCTGTTATGCAGCGGCTGAGCAGTTTTGCTGTCTCACAAGTCTCTGATATTGTCCAGAATTTTTCCAGATCATTGTTCTCATTCATACTGATGATTTTTACACTCTTTTATTTATTCAAGGATGGGGAGAAGATCGTCGGCTTTTTGCGGAGTTTGATTCCCCTGCCGCCTCAGCGGCGTGAAGAAATCACCAGCCAATTTACCGAGGTGATCACCGCGACGGTCCTGGGAGATCTGGTGGTGGCTGCGCTCCAGGGATTTCTGGGTGGCATTGCTTTCTGGATCCTGGGATTGCCATCTCCGGTGTTCTGGGGATCCTTGATGGCGTTTCTCTCGATTCTGCCGGTAGTGGGCGCGCCGATTGTGTATATGCCCGCAGCGGTTATCTTACTTATACAGAACCAGTATGTGAAAGGGATCATCCTGCTCATCTGGGGTTCTGTCGTTGTCAGCCAGATTGATAATTTCCTGCGGCCTGTTCTGATTTCCGGTCGGACGAAATTACACACCCTGGTGCTCTTTTTCAGCATTCTGGGCGGCATCTATGTTTTCGGGTTTTTAGGCATTATTATGGGCCCGGTCATTGCGTCACTTCTGCTGGCAATTTTGCGAATTTACCGGGAAGACATTGTGTCGCCGCAACAGACCGCACAAACGTCGGCAGCCCAGGGAACGAGTGAATCTGATCAGATTGCGGAGTCATAGGCCGTGCAGGTTGAACGATTCGGCAAAACGAAAATTATCGGGACCATCGGTCCTGCCAGCCGGGACCGGAACATCATTGGGCAGCTGATCAACGAAGGCCTGGATATTATCCGCATTAACAGTGCGCACGGGACCCGGGCCCAGCATCAGGAGATTATCCGAACCGTACGATCCCTGGAAGAGGAACTGCAGATTCCGATAACAATTCTATACGATCTGGCAGGGCCGAAAATCCGGCTTGGACAGCTCCCGGAAGAGGGTGTTCAACTGGAGGCCGGCAGTGATATCGAAATCGAAGAGGCTTCCCGGAAGTCTTCCCGGAGATTACCCATTGAATGTAAGAATTTGCCAGAGATCATTTCACCCGGTGACAGGATTTTCATCAACGATGGGTTCATACAGCTCACCGTGAAAGATATCCGGAAGGAGTACGTCAGGGCGCACGTGGATACCGGGGGATTGGTCACAACGCATAAAGGTGTCAACCTGCCGGGAGTGGAAATTGATCTCCCGGCCCTGTCGGCTGACGATCAAACCAACCTGCGGTTCGCCCTCCGGAATGACGCGGACTGGATTGCCCTGAGTTTCGTCCGGAAGCCCCGGGACATCGCCGAGGTGAATGCGGTGATGGAGGAAGAAGATTGTCACCGCCCGGTGATTGCGAAAATCGAAACCCCCCAGGCGGTGGACGCCATCGATGCTATTGTTGACTCATTCCAGGGAGTTATGGTCGCCCGCGGAGATCTGGGTGTGGAGATTCCCATCCAGGACGTGCCGCATGTGCAAAAGCAGATTATCGGTAAGTGCAACCGATCCGGGAAGCCGGTGATCACTGCCACCCAGATGCTGGAGTCGATGGTGCACAACAGCCGGCCGACCCGGGCGGAAGCCGCCGATGTGGCCAATGCCATCTATGACGGCACCGACTGTGTCATGCTTTCCGGCGAGACCGCCATCGGTGAGTATCCCGTACGGGCTGTCCAGGTGATGAACGATATTATTCTGGCCACCGAAGCACAGATTGACTATTCCGCTGAACCGGCAGATTTTGAGGGAACCAAGAAAATCGCCGATTCGGTGAGCCATAGTGTATTTCAGGCCGCCATTGAAGTCAAAGCCAGGGTCATTGTAACCATGACGCACAGCGGCAGTACGGCCCGGATGGTCAGCAAATATCGACCTCCGGTACCCATTTACGCCCTCACCCCTTTTCAGCATATCCAGCGCCAGCTCAATCTGAGCTGGGGGGTCTTTCCGCTTTTAAGCACGAAAAGCGATTCCACCGATGCCATGTTTGTTGAAGCCGAGCAAATCCTCAAGAACCTCGGTATGGTCGAGAACGGCGACAAGCTGGTCCTCTCTGCCGGGGTGCCTATCGGGGTGCCAGGCACTACCAATTTAATGAAGGTGCTGGTTGTAGGTCACTGATCTGCTTCGTATTTTTTACGTTTTCATAATGCAACAATCAGGAGAAAGGATTGGAGAAGAATCCTGGAAAGCAGAGCGATATGAATAGGCGCAGACCACCGGAAAAACTGGTGCTGTTTGATATTGACGGTACACTCTTGCACGGAGGGACATCAGCCAGGGAATCGCTGGCCGTCGCCCTCTCGAACGTTGCCGGCACGCAGATAGAATTGCGGACAGAAGATGTCGCCGGGAATACAGACCTGGGGATTTTTCGGCACGCGCTCGAGCGGGAAGGATTTGAAGACGGAGAGATTGATCGGTTACTCCCCCGGGCAGTTGAGCATTATCTCGAAGTTGTGGCGGAAGCCTATCCCGCCCGGAATGACCAATATTTATTTCCCGGAATCAGGGAACTGCTTGCGCGGCTGAATGACCGGGATGATATCCGGCTGGGGCTGCTCACCGGGAATCTCCGGGAAGGGGCCAGGATTAAACTCGAACCTTTTGACATCTGGCACTACTTTGATGTGGGCGCCTTCGGCAGTGATGCCGCCAATCGGAATGATCTGCCGGGAATCGCCCTGCAGAAAGCCCGGAATCAGCTGGGAGAAGACTACACCGCCGATCAGACCCTGATTGTCGGGGATACTCCCAGAGATGCGATCTGTGCAAAGGTGAACGAGATCCGGGCATTGATTATTTGCAGGCGCCCGGAATGGCTGGAGGAGATTCAACAACATGATCCGTTCCTGATCGTGAATTCCACAGAGAATGTTGAGTACGTTTACAAAATAATTACGAACTTCAGCGAAAAGAGACTACAATAGAAACCACGAATGACACGAATTAACACAAATTATCATTACAAAATAGCGGTCATTTGTACCGATTAATTATTAATATGACTATTCAATCTACTCAGGACAATTCCCGGAACGGTGCACGCTCAGATATTTTTCTTCTTCACCCCGGGATTTATCCCGGGGGTTCCGGGAAAACAGTCCCTCCATTGAACCGTTTTAACGGTTTTCCTGAGTTGACTTAATAGTCATGATTATTAATAAGGTAAGCAATACGAGTATGAAGGAGTTTCATTTCCTGGTCCCGTTCCTCCTGTCGAAGGCTGCGCGGGTCAGAGCTTTCCGCGAGTCATCAAGTCCTGGCGTACTTTCGGTCGGATTAACTTCCCGGCCTGGCTTCGAGGTTTTTCACGGAGGCTGTAGCGCTCCCGGAGAGCGGCCATCCTGCGCTGAATTATCGCAATAACCAAATTATTACAATGCAGAGAATTGTGAGAATTCTGTCTGAAGTGAGTCTAGAATGAATAAATTTCGAAAAGAACTCAATAACCATGTGGTGGTATTCGACGGAGCCATGGGTACGTCCATCCAGAACCTGAATCTTTCACCGGATGATTTTGACGGACTGGATGGGTGTAATGAATACCTGGTGATCACAAAACCGGAGGCGATCCGGGGTATCCATGCTGCTTTTCTCGAGGCAGGTTGTCAGGTCATTCAAACGGATACTTTCGGCGCAAACCGGGTGGTGCTGGCGGAGTACGGTATAGAAGATCGGGCGTATGAGCTTAATAAAGTCGCCGCTGAGGTGGCCCGGAGTGTTGCGGAAGAATATGCTACCAGGGAATTCCCACGGTTCGTGGCCGGGTCTATCGGGCCCGGAACCAAACTCCCCACGCTGGATCATATTTCCTTCGATGCATTGAAACAGAGTTATGATGAACAGGTCGCAGGTTTGGTTGACGGAGGAGTCGATGTACTCATAATCGAGACCTGCCAGGATATTCTGCAGGCAAAAGCCGCCCTGGCCGCAACGGAAGATTACTTTGCCCATGAGGGAAAACGGATTCCTGTCATCATTCAGGTGACCATCGAAACCACCGGCACAATGCTGCTGGGAACCGATATCGCCGCCGCCCTCACTTCTCTGGATTCGTACAATATAGACGTCATCGGTATGAACTGTGCGACCGGTCCGGATAAGATGTCGGATCATATTCGCTATCTCTGCAATCATACCAGTCGATATGTTTCCGCGATTCCGAACGCCGGTATTCCCGAAAACATCGGCGGCGAAACCGTATATCCGCTCACCCCGGAAGAGATGACGGCTACGTTGAAGCACTTTGTGGAAGATCTGGGGGTGAATATTGTGGGCGGCTGCTGTGGGACTACACCTGACCATATAAAAATGCTGGTGGATGCGGTGAGTGACATAACGCCCGCCTCCCGGGAGGTGAACCGGGAACCGGGCGTCTCCAGCCTGTATCAGTCGGTGTCGCTCGACCAGGATCCCGCGCCGCTCCTGGTGGGAGAACGGACCAATGCGAATGGATCCAAACAATTCCGTCAGCTGCTGGAAAAGGATGACTGGGATGGTATACTGGAAATGGGCAAGGAGCAGCAGGAGAGCGGTGCTCATGTGCTGGATGTCTGTACCGCCTATGTGGGCAGGGACGAAGTCCGGGATATGACCGAGGTGATCTCCCGGTTCAACAAGCATCTGCACATTCCGTTGATGATCGATTCCACGGAATGGGAGGTCATTGAAAATTCATTGAAGAATATTTCCGGCCGGGCAATCGTCAATTCCATCAACCTGGAGGACGGCGAGGAGCGTATGGCGAAGGTGCTTCCGCTCTGCAAAAAGTATGGCGCCGCTGTCATTGCGCTGACCATCGATGAAGAGGGCATGGCGAAGACGGCAGCGAAGAAGGTGGAAATCGCCAAACGAATCTACGACCTGGCCGTTCACAAGTATGAAATGCGCCCGGAAGCCCTGATCTTTGATACCCTGACATTCACTCTGGGCAGCGGGGATGAAAAATTCCGCCGGGCCGGTATCGAAACATTGGAAGCCATTAAACAGATCAAGGCAGAACTCCCGGACGTCCGGACGATTCTGGGAGTCAGCAACGTGTCTTTCGGGCTGAATCCCCGTGCCCGGCATGTGTTGAACAGTGTGTTCATGCATCACGCCGTCGAAAACGGACTCGATGCGGCTATTGTCCATGCGGGCAAAATCATGCCGCTCTATAAGATCTCTGAAGAGGAAAGAAAAATATGTGATGATCTGGTATATGATCGGCGCACTGATGAGTATGATCCCCTGGCAGACCTGATGGCACATTTCGAAGGAGAAAGCGGGAAACCTCGGGACACCGAAGCAATCGATGAAGATGTTCCCCTGGAGAAACGGCTGGAGCGGCGTATCATCGATGGCAGAAAACAGGGATTGGAGGCTGACCTGGATGAGGCGCTGGAAAAGTATGGTCCCCTCGATATTATTAATAAGTTTCTGTTAAATGGCATGAAGGTAGTCGGCGATTTGTTCGGCGCCGGTGAAATGCAGCTGCCGTTTGTGCTGCAATCGGCCGAGACCATGAAGAAGGCGGTGGCGTATCTGGAACCGCGCATGGAAAAGGAGGAGAACGTCGGGAAAGGCAGGATCGTTCTGGCCACGGTGAAAGGGGACGTCCATGACATCGGAAAGAACCTGGTGGATATTATCCTGACCAATAACGGTTATCAGGTAACGAATTTAGGGATCAAGATCCCCATAGATGCCATGCTGGAAAGTATGGAGGAAACCAGACCGGATGCCATTGGCATGAGCGGTCTGCTGGTGAAATCCACGGTGATCATGAAAGAAAATCTGGAGCTGATGAACGAACGTCAGGTGCAGATTCCGGTGCTGCTGGGTGGTGCAGCGTTAAATCGCCGGTATGTTGAGCACGATTTACGCAAAATCTATAAGGGCCCGGTGTTTTACGGGAAAGATGCCTTCGCCGGATTGCATATCATGGATGACCTCGCCGAAAAGAAACGAGCGCAGGCTGCTGAAGGAGATAAGATCACCGCACCGCCGCCCGGGAAAATCAGTGAAAAGATTCGTGCGCGCACCAGAGGACCATCCCTGGGAACAGAGGAATATATCCCGTCCGACGTCTCCCGTGAGAATCCGGTCCCGGAACCTCCGTTCCGGGGAAGGAAGGTAATTGAAGATATCGATATTGATGACGTTTACCCGTATATCAACACTGTTGCTTTATTCCGGGCGCAGTGGCAATATCGCAAGGCCGGCAAGAGCCGGGAAGAATACCGGCAGTTCATCGAGTCGGAAGTGCAGCCGGAATTCGAGCGGTTGCAGCGAAAGGGAAAGGAGGAGGGGCTCCTGGTGCCGCAAGTGGTCTACGGGTATTTTCCCTGCCAGTCCGAGCGAAATGACCTGATCGTCTATGATCCCGAAACCGGGGACGAGTGTGAACGGTTCACCTTTCCGCGTCAGGACGGCAAGCAGCACCTCTGTCTCTCCGATTATTTTCGGCCGGTGGAATCCGGTGAACGAGATGTGGCAGCCTTTCAACTGGTCACGGTGGGAGAAAAAGCCTCGGAAGAATCCCGGCGGTTGTTCGAGGCCGATCAGTACAAAGAGTACCTTCTGTGGCATGGTTTCAGTGTGGAGACGGCGGAAGGGCTGGCGGAATACTGGCATAAACAGGTTCGCCGGGAACTCGGGTTTGGTGACGAAGATTCCGAGAAAATCCGGGATCTCTTCAAACTGGGGTACCGTGGCGCCCGATACAGTTTTGGCTATCCCGCCTGTCCGCACCTGGAAGATCATGAACAGCTGTTCCGGCTTCTCCGTCCTGAACAAATTGGCGTCTCGCTGTCGGAAGGATACCAGCTCCATCCGGAACAGAGCACCTCGGCGATTATCGTCCACCACCCGGAAGCGAAGTATTATTCGCTATGAAGAGGGAAAGACCCGCCTCTCAGCTGTGGGACAAGCAATTGTGGATCCGATGTTAGCAGGAAGTGCGTGAATCCCCAGGGAAAACTGAATTTAACTATGAGTGGCTTCTCACCTCTGTGAGAAATGATCGGAGAAAGGTGGTAAATTCTCCTTTCTTTTCGGCCGGCTGATTACTAAAATGCACGATTTGATAGAATGCCCGGAAGAGAGATATGAGTTCACAATTTCGGAAAGAACTGCAGGTAGCCCAGGAAGCGGCGGAAGCGGCGGGGAAAGTTGTGCTGAAATATTACGAAGGGGATTATCATGTTTCCCAGAAGAGCCGCAATAACCCGGTGACCACCGCCGATTTCGAGGCGGATACGTTGCTGAAGGAACAACTCCGGACTCCGTTTCCGGATTACGGGTGGCTTTCGGAGGAGTCCAGAGATGATCCGGCCCGGCTGGACCAGGAGATCATCTGGGTGGTTGATCCTATTGACGGGACCAAGGAATTTATCAGTGGTATCCCGGAATTTGTCATTTCTATCGGATTGGTATACAGGAACCGGCCCGTGCTGGGAGTGCTCTATAATCCGGTGAAAGGAGAGATGTATGCCGGATCCCTGGGGAATGGAGCATTCTTAAATGGGAGGAGACTCGCAGTTTCCGGCACCGAACAGTTGAGTCAGGCCACCCTGCTGGTCAGTCGCACCGAAACGAAGAACGGACACGTGGATAAATTTGCCGATTATATCAAAGCGTTCAAACCGACCGGAAGTGTGGCCTACAAGCTGGCGCTGGCTGCCGCCGGCGTCGGGGATATCTTTGTCAGTGTGTATTCGAAAAACGAATGGGATATCTGCGCCGGGGATCTGGTGGTAAGTGAAGCCGGTGGGACCATGACGGATATCCATGGCAATCCGGTGACCTACAACAACCGGGAGACGAAAATTCAGGATGGGATCATTGCCGGAAATGCAACCATTGCGCAGCAGATGCTGGAACTGACGAAAGAGCTTAATGGACGTTAGGGATGCGTTGAACAGGAAAAACGGACGGGGAATGATTATGGCTTTAATGGATATCTATAATGAACACCGGATCAAAGCAGCGGGCACAATTGCACCGGAGTTTGTTTTGCCTGACCAGGAAGGGAACGAGGTGAGTTTGAGTCAGCTGATGAATGAAGGCATGGTGCTGCTGTACTTCTATTCCCACGACGGGCATCCGGGTGTCGCCGGGGAGCTGGAGGACCTCAATAACCATTACAAAAAATTCCGGCAGCTGGGGATGGTTCCGGTTGCCGTCAGCAGTGACGACGTTGCCACCCATAAAAAGTATGCCGAACGAAACGACATTATGATTCCGCTCCTGGCCGATCCCGACTATGAAATAGCCAGAGCGTATGGCACCTACAACAGCAGCGGTGTCAACTCGAGAGCGTCGTTTATCATATCACAGGACCAGGAAATTGTTCGCGTCTATACAGAACAACGCATGCGGCCTCACATCCGGGAAATTTATGGGAATGTGAAAGAGACGCTGCTTGATTGATCTCCGGGAATGATCCCTCCGGTCAGTCTGCCATTTTTATTTTTCTTATCCGCATTTTACCTTTTTATGAGATATTCCACGAACTTATTAACCAATCGGAGAATAGAGTATGGATGAGCACACCCGGATCGAACGCGATTCCCTGGGAGAAATCCATGTCCCGGCGGAGGCGTATTATGGAGCGCAAACCCAGCGTGCGCTGGAAAATTTCCCTATCAGCGGTATCCGGTTCCACCGGCGGTTCATTCAGGCGCTGGGTATCATCAAGCAGGCAGCCGCCCAGGTCAATCAGGAATTGGGATTGCTTGATTCACGCAGTGCCGATGCCATTATCCGGGCCGCGGAGAAGGTCATCACCGGGGATCTGGATCGGGAGTTCGTTCTCGATATCTTTCAAACCGGCAGCGGGACTTCCACCAACATGAACGCCAATGAAGTGATTGCCAGCCTGGCCACCGAACTGCTGGGCGGAGATCGCGGCGAGAAAACCGTGCATCCCAATGATCATGTGAACATGTCGCAGTCGTCCAACGATGTCATCCCCAGCGCGATGCATATCTCCGCCAGACGCATGCTGGAAGAAGAGCTGATTCCATCGCTGGAACGATTTCAGAAAGCCTTGGAAGAAAAAGCCGGGGAATTTGACGACGTGATCAAGAGCGGCCGCACCCATTTGATGGATGCGACGCCGGTACGGCTGGGGCAGGAATTCGGCGGCTACGCCCGCCAGATGGAACTGGGCATCACCCGGCTGCGCCGGGCGTCAGAGGAGCTCTCCGAACTGGCCCTCGGGGGAACCGCCACCGGGACGGGCATCAACTGTCCAAAGGAATTTCCGAACCGTGTCATTCAGCGGATTTCAGAGAGGGTCGGGCTGAAATTTTTCGAAGCGGAAAACCATTTCGAAGCCCAGTCTTCCAAAGATGCCTGTGTTTCTGCCGCCGGCGCATTAAATACTCTGGCTTCAGCCCTGATGAAAATGGCGAATGACATCCGGTGGCTGAGCAGCGGCCCGACCAGCGGACTGGCGGAGATCCGCCTGCCGGAGATCCAACCGGGGTCGTCGATTATGCCGGGGAAAATCAATCCGGTGATGAGCGAATCGATGATGATGGTGTGTGCCCGGGTGACAGGAAATGTGCAAACCATCACCGTCTGCAATCAGCAGGGGAACTTTCAGCTGAATGTGATGATGCCGGTGATGGCACATGCTATGCTTGAGAGTATCAGCATCCTGTCGACTGTGACAGAAGCCTTCCGGGGGAAGTGCCTGAAGGGAATCGAAGCCAATCGGGAACGCTGCAGAGAGCTGCTGGAGTTGAATCCTTCTATCGCTACGGCGTTGAATCGTGCTATCGGATACGATAAAGCGGCAGAGGTGGCGAAAAAGGCGGCTGCAGAGGAGAAACCCGTGCCTGAGGTGGTTCAGGAAATGAATTTGCTTTCCAAACAAGAAGTGGAGGCAGCGCTAAATGTCCGATCCATGACCGAGCCGGGGATCCCAGGTCGTGATTAGCTTGTAACTGCGGTGAGTTTCTTGAGAAAACACAAAGGTCGCTGAGGCCGCATTCGAGGCAGGAATCTTCGATTGGAACATGAGCCCGAATTATTCAGGTTAGGACTGTCTTGTAACCCCCTCAACTGCACTGAAGAAAGGAAAGAATGGTGGCTATTTTCAAAGACAAAGCATCCCTGATGCAGGGGATTCATGGCATCGTGGAAATATTACCGGAAGAGAACGAGGTTTTTGTGTTAAATAAGGAGCGGCTCTGGGCGGATGACATCATCGACGATCTGGTGTATACTGCAGTGTTCAGCCCCTCCGGGGAAGTCCAACGTCTGGTGTACCGGGTGGTTCGAGAGGTTGGCGAACAGGTGGGAGTCTATCCGGCGTCAATCCAGTCGCTTTATGAGCAGATGGGCCGCGGGAAAGTCTCCGGATTTACCGTTCCGGCCCTCAACCTGCGGGGGCCAACCTATGACGAAGCCCGGGCAGCGATTCGGGCCCAGCGCGCCCTGAATGCAGGGCCGGTTATCTTTGAGCTGGCGAAATCGGAAATGGGATATACCAACCAGTCGCCTCAGGAATATGCCACTTGTGTTCTCGCAGCGGCCATCAAGGAACAGCAAGGCGAGGAGGGCTATGGCCCGATTTTTATCCAGGGTGATCATTTTCAGGTTAATGCCTCGAAATTTCATCAGGATCGGGAACCGGAAATCCGGGCGATGCAACGATTAATTGATCAGGCGATTCAGGCGGGCTTTTATAACATCGATATTGATACCTCCACCCTGGTCGATCTGTCCGGACAAACCATTGATGCCCAGCAGGAAGATAATTACACCGTGAGTGCCGGACTCATTCAGTATATCCGATCAAAAAGTCCGGAGGGACTCACGATTTCTGTCGGCGGTGAGATCGGTGAAGTAGGCAGTCAAAACAGCACACCTGAAGAACTCCGGGCATACATGAAGGGACTGCGAAAAGCACTGGAAGAGAGAGTTGAAACAGAAGAAGATAACGGGCCGGCGGACGATATCCCGGGTCCGTCGAAAATCAGCGTGCAGACAGGAACCACCCATGGAGGTGTCCCGGCACCGGATGGGACCATCAAAGAGGTGAATCTGGATTTCGATACGCTAAAAACCCTCTCCGACATTGCCCGGGAAGAATACGGAATGGCCGGGGCAGTACAGCATGGAGCCTCCACACTCCCGGACGACCTGTTCCATAAGTTTCCGGAAGTGGGCACTGCTGAAATTCACCTGGCCACCGGATTTCAGAATCTCATCATGGATCACAAACGGTTTCCGAAAAAACTCCGCGAGCGAATGTATGACTATCTGAAACAGCATCACTCCCAGGAACGAAAAGAGGGATGGACCGAGCAGCAATTCTTTTATAAACTGCGGAAAAAAGCCCACGCCCCGTTCAAATGGCAGCTCTGGGATCTCAATGAAGATGCAAAGACCGCGATCATGAATGACTTACAGGGAAAATTCGAGTTCTTGTATAAACAGTTAGGTATCGTCAGGCGACAAACAGAAATAACTTCTGTTCTAGCAGAAACTGAATCCGATGTTCAGGCCGATTAAGTGGCAGCTGTGATGTTGTATTGAATTGGCAAAGCCATATGATCTGAGTTGAAGTTGATGCGGATGCACCAGTTCTCTTATCCGTGTTGTTCATTGGAGGAATTCTGCGAATAGTGTGGCATTGGGTCTGACTCTTTTATAGGAGAGATATTCGCAGGACATATGGGCGTTAAAAGATATTGCACACCGATGAACATTCTCCTATTTTGGAATATCCAGGGAGTTACATCGCATACATTTGAACAACAATGGCAATACAAGGTTTCATTACCCGGTTTACCAAGAATTATAAACGGTGGTATATCTGTTTAACGGGTGCCCTCGCTCTCACGATCATTGCCCTCGGTGTCGCTCAATTTCAATTTGTGCAGGAGATTGAACTCAAGACGCTGGATTACCGGTTTGTCCATTATCCGATTCCGGAGAAAAGCGATGACCGGATCGTACTGGTCGATATCGATAATAACAGTTTGAATTACTTTCTGGAGCACGCGGGGATTCAGTATCCTTTCCCACGATCCTACTATGCCCTGATGACCGATTTGTTTACTGAGATGGATGCGAAGGCGGTCATCTATGATATGTTATTTTACGATCCGGATGTGAACCGGGAAGAAACCTATGCGGCGGAAACAGATGGCCGGTTCGCGCAGGCCATTGCGCGAAACAATCGGGTGAGTTTGGGGATGGAGTTCCTGGTGGATTCGACGAAGGCGACTCCTCCTCTCGAACACTTCGCCATCCCGGGGGAGTGGAGGACACCGGACCAGCCTCTGGACTATACCGGTGCGCTGGTTCCCATCGATACGCTGTTACACGCGGCCAGCGCCCTGGGAGCTACTAACATCAGGACGGATCCGGATGGAGTGGTACGCCGTGTACGACTATTGCATGAATATCAGGGAGCGTATTATCCGAATTTGCCTTTCAGCGGGTGGCTGATGGAGCATCCTGCAGCATCAGTGTGGTATGGGAAACAGTCGTTGTATGTGGGTGACAAATCCATGCCGGTCGATGAACGGGGCGACTATCTGGTGAACTGGTATGGACCGGGAGGCCCGGAGGGCGTCTTCCGGTATATCACCATCAGCTCCGTTATCCAGACGGCTATTGCGGAAAAGTACGGCGGTGAGCCCTCGCTTGATCCCCGGATCTTCAGTGGAAAGTATATTATCGTCGGTGCCTCCGCAGCAGGATTGAAGGACCTGAAACCGACCCCGTTTACCGGCGATTACTCTTACCCGGGGATGGAAATCTGGGCGACGGTATTGAGCAATCTTCTCCAGGAAGATTTTGTCACCAATGCTCCCTGGTGGATCAACTTCCTGAATACGGTGCTCATATGCTTTTTGACCATTTTTCTTTTTTCCCGGCTGCAGCTTCGCTACAATAGTATTGCGATGCTCCTTATTATAGGGTATATCATTGCCCTGCCCCTGCTGGTCTGGAAGACGGATCGGATCTGGCTCCGGATGGCGTTCCCCGCAGCGGGTTTTATCGGTTCCTATGTATTTATCGCTCTAATCAGTTTTATGGTGGAGGGCAAATCGAAGATGGAGCTCCGGAAAATCTTCACCAGATATGTGCACCCGGACGTGATTCAGAATCTGATGGAAAAACCGGACCTGATTCAACTGGGTGGCGATGAAATCTTTGCCACCGTGATGTTCACGGATATTTACGACTTCACCTCTTTCTCCGAAGGCAAATCCGCACCGGAATTAGTGCAATATCTGAATGAATATTTTAATACGCTGACCGGTTTCGTTCTGGATTACAACGGGTTGCTCGATAAATACACCGGAGACGGCATCATGGCGATATTCGGGGCACCAATTCCCAGGGAAGATCATGCACATCTGGCCTGCCGGGCGGCACTGGCCCATCGGAAGTATAGCCAGGCGCTGGTCGAGCTGCACAAAGATGCCAGGCCCTCCGCTCAATTTCATCTCAATACCAGAATCGGATTAAATTCCGGATATATCGTTGCCGGGAATATCGGCTCGGAACGGCGCACAGATTATACCGCAATCGGTGATGATGTGAATCTCGCCGCACGGCTGGAAGGGGTGAACAAGATTTTTAAAACAAAAATTATTCTCAGTGAATCTACGTACAGACTGGTTACCGGAGAATTTATCTGCCGGGAACTCGATATGCTGCGGGTGAAAGGGAAAGAACAACCGGTGAAAATCTATGAACTTATTGATCAGATACACCCGGAAGCAGACTATGACTTTTCCCTCATCGATCGATACCATGAGGGCTTGAAAGAGTATCGGTCAGGCCATTGGCAGCAGGCTATGCAGGTTTTTGAAGAGTTGGCAAACGGAGAATTCGAAGATACGGTATCAAAAATAATGTATCAACGCTGTGAGGTGCTCTCGCAAAAGGAATTGTCAGATTGGGATGGAGTCTATACCCTGGAAACGAAGTAGCGTTGAAGGTCTGTAGCCGGCAGTCGATATAATTATCTCGACGCCAAAACATACTGAAGGAGTACTAAATGAAGAAAGTCATTCACTTCGCCGCGGGAATGATTCTCTTGCTGACAGGGTATCTGCTCCTGGCCGGAAGTACCGATACCATAAAACGGCAGCGTGCGGTGCTGCGGGAGGGACCGGGGTCTTTCTTTCCGGCTGTTGCGGAATTATCCCAGGGAGTTAGTGTGGAGATCCGGGAGAAATCGGATGGGTGGTATCAGGTCACGGTGGACGAATATTCCGGATATATCTCCGGGAAAGCTTTTCAGGGTGAAAGGCAAAAGACGGACGTGCTTTCGCGAATGGGCCAGCAGCCGTCAGTCACTGAGGTGTCCCGTTCCGGAGTTTCCGCTGCCGTAAAGGGCTTCGCGGAACGATTTGCCACCCGGCTGCAGGGCGATGACTCTCTGCTCGAGATGTTTTACTCATACAGCATAGATGTGGAGGAATATCGGCAATTCAAGCGGAAGACTTACCGGAACCGCAACCTGTCCGAAATCCGCCGGCGAGTGGAGCTCCCGGAGCAGGACGTACCGGATGTGTTTTCTTTCTCTGAAGAAGGAGTGGGAATTGCCATTGCATCGAAAATTGCCGGGATGGGTCTCTATGAGAATCAGAGCATCCGGAATTATGTCAGTCATGTGGGATATCTGGTTGTTGAAGCCAGCGGATCGTATGACATCCCGTTTAAATTCTTCATTCTAAATACCGAGAAAGTGAATGCCTATTCCTGCCCGGGAGGCATTATTTTTGTCACGAAAGGCGCGTTACAGCGAATGGAAAATGAAGCCGAGCTGGCCTGCTTTCTGGGGCACGAAATAGCCCATGTGGCCCTCCGCCACGGGATGCAGGAACTGGAAAAACGCCGCCCCATGGTGACCGCCGATAATGCTTTCATGGAACTCAGCAATGAAATTGAGATGACAGAAGAGCGGCAGGGGCTCAACGAGGAGCTGGAAAGTATGGCGCTCGATATCTATGAAACCATCTTTGAAGGACGGCTGAAAGCATACGAAGATGAAGCGGATATCTTCGGAATGACTTATGCGGCGCGCGCCGGATATCGTCCGCTTGCCCTGGCCAATTATCTGACCAAACTGAGCAGCAGGGGATATCTTTCGGGGAACCAACATTATACACCATCTCAAAATGCGGAACGGCTGCAAAAAGTGAAAGGCTGGCTGCAGAAGAATCGATTCCCGCAGCAACTGTTCGTGACGAATGCGCAAAGATTTCAGCAGTTCATTGGGACACTCTAATTCAGCAGAAGGGACTCAGGGAATAGATTATTGTATGGAGAGATGACATCTTAATCCATGTCACCTCTCCATGATCAACTCAATCTGTACTGAAGGATCCTTTCAACCGGTTTCGGCACAAATCCCTTAATCAGAAGGCACTGACGAAGCCGACCGTAAACCGGTTCTGCCGGTTGTAGATATCGTAATTATATTCCATTAAGAGCCTGAAATTACGAGCCAGCAGGTAATTCGCGGCCAGACCAGCCGACTGATATTCCAGGTTCGGAGCACCGGCGAAATAGTTCCGAATATCCGAGGTACGATAATTATATAATCCCACCAGATACCAGCGGCTGCGGTCTCCTCTCGGGGCGAAAATAGCTTCGGCCATGCTGCCGTGAGTTAATACCGGTTCTTCCGGCATCGGTGCTGCCGGATACGGATTATCGTCGGTTCGCCACAGATATTGAAAGTTGAATTCCACCGGACCCAGATTCACCGTGGCGTCCGGACCATACCATGTGGTGATGTTTGATTCGTCACCTCCGACACTGCTCTTCCCATAGTAGCCAAAGGCACCGACCCGGAACAGGTTCAAGTCATGGGTCCAGCGAAGCGCTGCGTTCTTGAATGCATCCTGGTCGTAGAAGCTTTCCTTCATTTCCCCCAGACCATTCCCGTTCACAAATTCGAGCACAAAATCACTCCCAAACGGCGCGGTATAACTCAGCATCACCCCACGATCATAGCCGAGATCCAGGGGTACGTTGGGTCCGACTTTGGTGGTATAAATGATATAATCCTCAAAAGTCAGGCGTAATTCTCGCTTAAAAAGTGGATCCGAGACTTGAAATTGCCCGAGTGCCAGACCCACGGGACTGCCGAGGAAATCGGCGAAATATAAATATGCATCCTCGACTCCTTCCACTTCGCCCCGTTCGTTGAAGTAGAAATAGAAGTAATAGGCCACTTTTTCTGCGAGGCGGCCTCCGGAAATGAATTTAACAAGATACGGGGTTTGAAAATCGCCCGACATCCCGGAACCATCTTCATTCGGGATATAGCGTGCGTAGGCGTCCAGGCGAAATCCTATGGGAGGAAGTGCCTGGAGCAACAACAGATCGTCCCCGGTGTCCGGGTGGTATCGGGCGGGTTCTTCCCCTTCCATGACAAACGCATTCCCTGCAAACTCTTCCCCATACGGTTTCAATCGTGGTGCCGGATTATGACAGGTGGTGCAACTTGTTCGATATTTCCGGGCGAATCCCGGATGGGCATACAGGTTATAGGTGAAAATAATTCCCAGGAATAAAAGCAAGATGCTCACCGGGAGAAATCGACGGTAGCGCATATGAACCTCCGTTAGAGTCAGGATTAATAGTAGGTATCGATCACTTCAATATAGGTCTCGGTTGAATTGATGAAAATCTTTTCGGATTCTTCCGCCGGCACGCCCAGAAATTCCTGTACCGGGACGGGGAGTTTCCGATAGTACATCTCGGCACGCAGTGTCACCCGGCCGAGGGGGATTTTATCAGGCAGTGTCCAGGTGTATGTCTCTATTTTGGTCTCTCTGGGACCGATCCGGTAATCCGGGCCGAAGGATTTGGTATTCCATTGCATAATGGTCTGGCGTCCCTGCGGATCCAGATAGGGCAGTCGATAGATCCGGTCGCCGATGGGAACATCTTCGCGCCGGATGCCCTGAAAATCCGGCAGTTCGAGTGGAACCGCCATGTCCTGATATGCCAGGGTATCCGAAGCAATGGTGTATTCTTCTCCCTGAAAGCCCTTCTTGTCCACAGGTAAATGGTAAGTATTTCCGTTCTCATCCGTGGCCTCCACATGCACCCAGACCACCCGTTCTTCGGCCGAGCCGGTCGGGAATTTGTGGCCGGTTTTCTGGTTAAACAGCTGCAGGGAGACTTTGACGGTTTCACCGGGGCCAGCCTCTCTCACTCGCGGATTCATCCGCATCTCGATCACTCCGTGTACCTTCCCTGGCGAGTGGGCGCCGTGGAAGAGATGCTGCCCTACCATCCCCGAGTCGGCAGACGTGGCGGCACTGATGGCTCTGGCGCGAGGGACATGGCAGTCCTGACATACCACGCCTTCTTCCCCATAGGGCCCTTCACGCAGCTCGATTTCGGTGGCTTTTACCCAGGCGTCGTACGGGCTTTTCTCATTATGGCACGTCCCACAATATGCAGCCGTTGTAATAAAGTCGCTGTATGCTGTGGTATGATGCGGGGATTCCTTCCCCTGCTTCGGCCCGAATTTGGTTCGCCCGGGCTCAATGATATAATTGTAGTTGAAGGGAGTGTCTCCCCGAAATCCGGTAATGGTGTGGCAGACATCACAGGAGACCGATTCATTTGCCCGCGAACCTTCCTCCGGTCTGGGGGGAGGAACGTCGCCGGCCAGAAATGCAATCGGCGTATGGCACCCGTTACACCCATCGGATACTCCACGCATCTCTTCGGCGTTTTCGTCGTGGGGGACAGCCAGCTTAAAATACTCAATCTCATCCCAGTGATGGGTATACGCTTTGGACATCATCGCCTGGTCCCACTGATAAAACAGATCCGTGTGGCACGAGCGGCAGGCAGCGGGCTTTTCAAATTGATCATACGAGTACTTCCCCATCTGATCATGACCAGAGATATCCTGACCGAAGAGCGTGAGAGGTACCAGGAATACTGCAATTATGCTGTGTTTCATGTTCACTCTCCTTCTAATAGACTCCGGATGATGAGCTATTTAGACTACAGAAAAAATTCTGTATAATTGTGGGGCGACTTATTCACAAGTCTCCCAGTAATAAGAAAAGTATTTGTGAATCTGGGATTAATCTTTTGATAAATCAGGATAAAGGATCCCATTACTCAGCACTTCAGATACAAAGTGTAAAAACTTACAACAGTCAACTCGGCTCTTCTCTTTGAAGTGCAAATGATATACCACTCGAACACATAAAAACTCGGTCACCATAGGTATAAGTCAGAAAGCCCCGGGGATTGATACAGGCGGCTCCTTCGTGTCTGCATACGGCCCCGGACAGAGGGAGAAATGTGAAAAATATTGCGGAGTCCTGAAAAATTGTCTATAATAAAAAACGCAAATCAACCTCCCGTTCCGTTAAACATGTTACCGGGGTATTATGCGTTGTGACACCTCACATCAATGGCTGTTAGAATTTGGATAGACGGCCTCATTGTCTTAGTTATCCGGTAATCCCCTTTTAACAGGCTGTTCACTATGGAAACAGGCCATGCTACGGGATGCGTCGTTCATTTTGAGCGCTGGAATTTTGATAACGATACAGACGAGAGTGCATGAGGTAAACCGAAGATATGAGAACCCAAATTGAGCGATTTATTTCCATAAATCGCTCAATCGACAAAGAAAATG
>CAYPST010000041.1:0-32264 GCA_964413425.1 uncultured bacterium | reverse complement strand
CCCCCCCCAATTTTCCGATGAGGTATTGGCCCACTTCCTGGCCTATGACTGGCCCGGGAATGTCCGGGAGTTGAAGCATCTGGTGAGGGAATTGCTGATTTTCTCCAGGGGTCAGGAAGTGACAGTCGAGATGCTCCCGGACACGTTGCGATCATCACCCCGGACCCGGGAAGACAATCCGCTCGCATTACAGGCCCATGAAAAAGATCACATCCATACCGTCTGTGAGCAGGTGCGCTGGAATATCACCCAGGCAGCCAAACTGCTCGGGATCACGCGCCAGGCGTTATATCATAAACTCCACAAGTATCAGCTTGGAACATATTAAGGGGTCCGCCTGATATCAGTGTCAGCTTATTTGACAGTTTTACCGTGGTAATCCGGGCAATGTCCGATTTTTTTACACCTCCATCGAGGCCCCATCCGGGGCATGGACGAGCATTTATAGTTCAGTAACTCCTGAGGATACAATGTGTTCGCAGAGTAGCTTCTCCTTGCTGGTGGGTTCCCGGCATTATTGTTGTAATGTGTAATGGCAGAATAAATTCATTTCATGGTTGAACAGGTAATCGCCAGGCGAGATCACATGAGGCAAGTGAGTGCCGGGAACAGTTAGTCAGAGCTATGATAGGTGGCTGCTTCACCAGAAAGCAACGAAGCACACAAATATCATCCAACTTACCAGGTGGGGAAATCAACCTATGGTGGAGGATGCGACCAAATATCTTCGAAAAGGGCCTCTCAAAAAGAGTGCAAGGACTGGCAGGGTGGCCCACTATCGGCAGAATGGGTTGCAGTTTCTGGTGCTGGAGAATCACGAGATCCGAACAATTGTGCTGCCAGCGGTTGGGGGCAAAATGGTCGAACTGACCAACAAGCAATCCGGGACACAATTCCTCCGGCAGCCCGTCCGCGCCTACAGCAAGACCCACCTTCCATATTACGGGGCCGCGTATCCCCAGGAGGATCCCAGCGGCTGCGACGACTGTTTTCCGACCATTGCGGCCAGTACCATCACCACAAAGGAGCAGGGACAGCCCCGGGCGCTCCACTTTCCGGATCACGGGGAGCTGTGGGGGATTCCGTGGGTGTACCATGTCTCGAAAGACACTCCGGCCCTGTATTTACATACAGAGGGGGTGCGGTGGCAGTACGAATTCAGCAAGACCATGTGGTTAGAGCACGCCACCGTGCATATCGCGTATCGGATGATCAATGAATCGGCCGTCCCCTTTGAGTATCTGTGGTCGCTCCAGCCGTGGTTGCAGGCTCCGCCGGGATCCGAGATTGGGTTCGAACCGGGAGTGGACCGGGTGATGCTGGATTGGACCACCGATGCCAGCCTCGGGCAGCCGGGCGAATATCTCCCCTGGCCCCTGGGACAGCCCGGGCGGGAGAGTAATTCTGCGGTCCTCCCAATCCGCCCAGAAAACCATACCCTCAAGGTGTATACAGACGCCCTGGTCGACGGGTGCTGTGAATACACGCGGTCGGATACGGGAGAAAGTATCCGCTTTGAATTTGATCCGCAGCACGTTCCGTATGTGGGAGTATTGTTGGGATATCCTGGAGGCGGAAATCGATCAAATTACCTTCCTCCCACAATAGCGATACAGCCCAGTTGTGGGCGGCCGGATGCCCTGCACCAGGCCCGTGCGCGGGGTGAGCACGCCACGCTCGACACGTGGGGGATGGCGGAATGGGCATTACAGATCTCGGTGGGATAACTGAAATACGATGGAAAAAATGGTACCACACGCACAAAGTACAGAAAAAGGAAGCCGCTGGAACAAACAACATGAAATAGTGGAGAACTGGTGGTATTGCCATAAAGCCTCCTCCACAATATATCGCCAGTTCTCTGTTCTTTGAAATTCATCGAAAAAATGACGGGAAAAGGGAAAATACATAAGGAGGAAAGTCATGAACCGAGTGTTCTCGTATGTGCAAAATTTTGGAATATGGGCCCTATTGTTATTATTGCCCATTTCCCTGGTTTTCGGGCAGACCGGGAAAATTGCTGGAACTGTGACCGATGCCGAAACAGGGGATCCCTTACCAGGAGTCAATGTAGTTTTGGTGGGGACCAATATGGGAGCGGCCACTAATGAAAATGGTCGATATACCATTATAGGTGTTGATCCAGGCACTTACGATTTACGAGCATCCTATATCGGATATTCTGAAACAGTTGTTGAAGATGTCAATGTGAATATTGACCTAACAACGAAGGTCAATGCTCAACTTCAGCAGGAAGCATTGGGAGGGCAGGAAGTCATTATTATTGAGGCTACCCAAGCCGTTGTTCGCCCGGATATTTCCGCGAATGTCGCTAATGTGCAGGTCCAGGATATTGAGAACCTCCCAGTAACAAATTTGAACGATGTTGTGACGTTGCAAGCTGGGGTTGAGCCCGGCCTCTCTGTTCGTGGAAGCAATCGCGATGAAGTGATTTTTATGGTTGATGGCATGTCAATGCGCGAAGGACGAACGAATGAATCATTCACCTCAGTCAGCTATACTTCCATAAAGGAAGTAAAGATACAAACCGGGGGATTTAATGCTGAATATGGGAATATACGGTCAGGACTGGTTAATGTAGTCACCAGAGAAGGGGCAAGAGATCATTATACGGCCGATATTCTGGCGCGATACAAGCCGTCACAAAAGCAATGGTTCGGAGGGGGGCCGGAGGATCCTGATGGCTTCTGGTGGCGTCCATATACGGATCCCGAGGTCATGTGGGTGGGGACCCATTCCGCCGAGAGTCCATGGAATAAGTGGATTCGACGCAATTATGCGCAATTTGAAGGATGGAATAAAATAGCCGAAAAAATGAATTCAGATCGGGATCCTACGAATAACGTGAGCCCAGAAGACCTTCCCCGGCTCTTTCAGTGGTACATGCGAAAAGATCTGGAGAATAAACATCCTGATTATGAAATCGATGCCAGCTTTGGTGGTCCAATTCCTGGAGTAAGCACATCTCTGGGCGGTTTGCGCTTTTGGGCCTCATTCCGTCAGGATCAAAATCCTTACATTATCCCACAATATCGAAGCGTCTATAGAGAATCAACCGGTCGAATAAAGCTGACTTCAAATCTAACAAACAGTATGAAATTGACCCTCCAGCATATGCAGGGCAATGAACAGGGATTAGCTAACAACACTTCCGGTCGTCCTGGTATGTTCAAAGGGGAACTCCCACCCTATCCCTGGAGTGGGAGCTCTGCCTATATGGTGAACTGGTTACATGATGCCGAAGGACGGTACCGTATCTGGGCACGGGATGACTGGAATCCGAGTAATAACTATCGCTGGTTATATAGTGCAAAGCTTACCCACACTTTGAGCAGCAAAACCTTTTATGATATTCGCATGCAGAGGCTACAGACCAATTATCGGACCTGGCGACAAGCATTGAGAGATACGTCGACAGTAATCAACCAGATCGGACCTATGAAGTTGGATGAAGCGCCCTTTGGATTCTGGCCGGATCATCTGTACTCCCCGAGTGGGATGGACATGGGGGGACACTGGGCGGAAGGGCGGGACACCTCACAGGTTGCAGTCACCAATATTCGAGCGGATATTACCAGCCAGCTCAATCATTTTACACAGATAAAAGGTGGTGTCGAATTCATACATAGTGATTACAATATCCGTTCTGCCCGAACTCTCTTTGTGGGAATTGAACGATATCGATGGAACCGGCAACCATTTCAGGGTGCCGCATATGTGCAATCGAAGCTTGAATTTGAGGGGATGATTGCGCAGCTGGGATTCCGGTTGGACTATTTTCGTTCGGGTGACCAGTGGTACGAATTTGGACCGTTCAGTAGGGCATTTTCACCACAGATCGGGTATGATGGGATTGATGAATATCTGGAGACAGAACCTATAGAACCTGAATTGAAGCTTAGCCCGCGGGTTGGAATATCATATCCAATCACAGCGAACAGTAAACTTTATTTCAATTACGGGCATTTCCGTCAGATATTGGATCCGAACGAGTATTTCGGAATTACTGAAACGAATACAGGAGCCATCGATGATATAGGGAATGCTCATCATCCCATGCAGAAAACGATTAGCTATGAACTGGGCTTCGAGCAAAACTTGTTTAATCAGTATCTTTTACGCCTCAGTGGCTATTATAAAGCACTGGATAATCAACCGCGGGATGTACGGTATACCAGCATTGACGGGCTGGTGGATTATGAGATAACCCAACCTCTGAATTATGAAGATATCCGAGGGTTCGAAATGACACTCCGCAAGAATCGTGGGCAATATATTCGAGGATTTATCAATTTCACGTATATGGCGACAAAACAAGGGAATTTTAATTTCGCCCGTCAATTCGAAAATCAAGTCCGGCAGCGCCAATATGAACGGGAGAGTCGGGCCCATTATCAGGAACTGCCGGTTCCTCAACCCTACGGGAGATTCAATATCGAATTTATCAGTCCGCGGAATTTTGGGCCACGAGTAGGAGGGGTAATGCCTCTCGGGGACTGGCATTTAAACCTGTTAGGGGAATGGCGAGAAGGTGTGGCCTTTACCTGGACAGGGGATGTGAAAATCGAGGGAGTGAAGAATAATGTTCGGTGGAGGGATTACAGCATGCTTGATATGCGGTTGAGCAAAAATATCCACCCGAATGTAGTTGGCGGTACCGTACAGTTGTTCGTTGACATCTATAATGTGTTTAATCTGAAACATCTCCGGAGGCACGGCGTGTGGCATGGAGGCGGAGATCGCGATTATGAACAGTATATGGAATCTTTACACTTACCGGAAGACACCTTCGGCGATAACCCGCCACCGTATGAATTCATTCCGGGAAATGATACACCGGGTGATTATCGAAAAGACGGGGTTGATTTCCATCCCATCGAGATTATTTCCGGAGACATTCAGGAGGTCCAGGATCCACACCCATTTCCTCTCTATTACGTCAAGGAGACTGGAACGTATATGGAATGGAAAGATGGGAACTGGGAAGAAGCAGATTCAGACCTCGTCAATCAGGTACTGGACGATAAAGCCTATATCGACATGCCGAATTTGCGGTTTCATTCCTTTCTAAACCCGCGGAGCTATCGGATTGGTATACGGTTTATGTTTTAATCCATTCCGTATGTCGATAGCGAAATGAAAAACTATAAGGAGCTAGTACGAATTATGAAACACATGTCACATAGGATATACGGGAAAAATGATCATAAAATTCTCTTCCTAATATCAACTCTAATAATTTGCTTCACTGCGTTCCAGCAGGTATACGGTCAAGCTGAAACTCGGTGGCTGAATATCGGCGACATGCAGCATCAATTAAGCGAGACTGGCACTGAAGCACAGCCTCTGAAACATCAGGGTTTGATGTACCCGGGGATTCTGGACCCCTACAATACTCATATTGCGAGAAAGGCATTGTGGATTGGTGCTGAAAGCCATACCGATGAGAATGGCAAGACGTATGCTCCCAGAGTGGTACATACTGGTCCTCGGATCTTTCATTTAATCACCGACTTTTATCCACAATATATAAAATTGGTGAGTCGAGTACCCGAGCCGGAGGTGACCGTTGATGGCTTGAAAACCTTCGCCAGACCAGTCTTTATTGATGAAGTTGACCCATCATTAAAGGCTGACCGTTTGGTCATACGCAAAGCGCGAACGGTGATGGGAGTGACCTTATATAATGAAGTCCGGCATTTCAGCAATGAATATCACGATGATTATATGATCTTCGACTACGTTTTCAAGAATACCGGGAATAGTGATAATGACGCAGACATCGAGTTCCCTGATCAGACCCTGGAAGACGTAATGATCCATTTCACGCAGAAAATACAGTATAATTTCGGTGAAGGGAATATTCCAATGCATGGGACAACTACTATGTCTGATGCTTATGGTGATGGGATGGAGGATTATCCCGTCCCGTGGCGAGGCCTGTATTGCTGGTTTGGAAGGGTCAATTGGGATAAGGCCAACAGTTTGGGCTCACCGGTCTGGACTGATCAGTATAATGTAACAGCCACCGGGGATTCATCGGGACGATTGGGAACCCCGGAATTTTGGACCCAGACCACCCTGCATGCGGATTCGTCAGCAACTATTAAAACGGACGCGAAATCCCAGCCGTCCGTTTTCAACTTTTTAGCAGCAGGGGATCCTATAACGAAAGGAAATGAATCTACGGCGCAGGATCAGATGGCCAAAGAATATGCCTATATGCATCCGGAACAAGCATATGCCGGGTATGGATATGGAACAGCGTACCCCCATCATGCGGATTTATTATTACCTTCCGAGGAAGAATATCCCACCTGGGAGGAACGGGTGGCCCACCAACCGGAAAATATGGGGAAGACACTCGGAGGCAATTTTTCCGCTTCAGCGGAGTATGGCCCATATACGTTGGAGCCTGGTGACAGTATACGAATTGTGTTCGTTGAAGGCTTTGCCGGTTTAAGTCAAGAAGCGGCCTGGGATATCGGCGTGGCCTATAAAGAATCGGGCGGTGATGATGACCTGTTGATTGAATATCAAGGAGAAAAACTCACGAAAAACCGATGGTTCGCGACCGGAAGAGATTCCCTGTGGAAGATGTTAGCCAGGGCCGAAGCAAATTATAAATCAGGCTATGCAGTTCCCCACCCACCTGATCCTCCGAGCAGTTTTCAAGTTACATCAGGTACGGATCGAATTGTACTCGATTGGACGAGTGAGGAGAATCCCCCTGGTGGATTTGAGATTTACAGGACTCATAACCGATATCAGGGCGCCTTCGAGGATAAAATGCAATATAATCTAGTTGCTACAGTTGATCCGGATGTTCGCCACTATGAAGATACTGAGGTGACAAGGGGAATCAGTTACTTCTATTATATACAGTCTGTTGGAGCGATCAATACGAACTCAACCGGCGAGACACCCACGGGAGTGCGATTAAAAAGTAACCGATTCTACACCCAAACATATGATCCGGCGTTCTTGAGGCGGGCAGCCGGAGACAAACTATCGGACGCCAGAATCGTCCCCAATCCCTATAACATAACTTCGGCAAAGGAAGTACGCTGGCCCGATCAACAAGACAAGCTTGGTTTTCTGAACATTCCAGGAAAATGCACAATTGAAATATACACCGAGTTAGGTGAACTGATCGAAACTATTGAGCATACAGATGGAAGCGGTGATGAATTCTGGGATCATACCTCTTATTCAAATCAAGTGGTGGTCAGCGGGATATATTTTGCAATAATCAAGGAGCATGAAACAGGAAATCAGATTATTAAAAAATTCGTCATTATTCGTTAGCGGAAGAAAATGCATGGGTTTTTTGTTCAATATGGTCTCACAGATGTCTAACATTAGTTGGATAGCAGATAGAGTAAATGCAAAAAAATATCGAATGCATTGCTCTCATCTAAAACATACTTAAATCAAGTGGGGTTTGTTATGAATGTAATACCAAGAAAAGCTACACTAATATCCATAGTCGTGGCCTTCATGGTCTTCAATCTTCTAAATACCGTTCATGGTCAGATAAATGTGAGTCGGGATAGACGGGCCCAAACTGGGATGAAATTTTTAAGTGTTTCAATTGATGCCAGAGCTGCTGCCTTGGCAAGTGCGATGACCGCACAAGAAGGATCAGCAGCATCTCTGTTTTATAACCCCGCTGGCATTGCGCAAATTGAGAATACTTCGAACATAGTTTTGGGCCAAACCCAGTGGATCGCTGATGTGACATATAATATGGGCGGCGCTGCAATATCCACCGGGGTGGGAGTATTTGGAGTTTCTGCCATCATGGTTAATTATGGCGATTTTGAAGAAACAATTCGTGCCGATAACGAACAAGGATTTATGGATTTAGGGAATTTTAGTCCTTCTGCTTCAGCCCTCGGATTGGGATACGGAAGAGCGTTGACTAATAAATTTTCAGTAGGTGGAAATATAAAATATGTATCTCAATCTTTAGGTGAGAGTACTGTTAAATTAGATGATGATGGAAAGCCAATAAAAAAAGGAAACTCAAAAAACGCCATGGCGTATGATTTAGGCGTTATCTACAAAACAGGATTTCAAAGTCTCAATTTAGCAATGGGAGTGCGCAACTTTTCAAGGGAACTTACCTATGGCAAAGAGAGTTTCGAGCTCCCTTTATCCTTCCGAATTGGAGTAGCCATGAACCTTATGGATTTAATTCCTGTTAATAAAAATATGCATTCACTCTTACTAGCCATTGATACTGAACACCCGCGCGATTACGATGAACAGTTGAAAATTGGTGGGGAATACATTTTTATGAATACTCTAGCATTGAGAGCGGGATATATCTATCCAACAGATCAACAGGGTGTATCTTTAGGCTTTGGAATTCAGAGAGATTTCAACCTATTCGGGTTTGGATTTGACTATGCAAATACGCAATTTGGAGCATTCGGTTATGTGAACAGAATGGCAATAAATTTTTCATTTTAACAAGCATTTTGCAATGAATGATTTTAATCTTAAGATATGAAGCGTGCGCTGAAATTACTGGTGCTTGCTCCGGCCTAACCTGGAACGGAATATCCGGCCACACGGAAGCTTTATTTGACAAGAAAACCGTAAAATTCACTGTGGAAAATGTTTGTGTCGGAAAACCGGTATTAAATTAGAGAACTTTAGGAGGAGATATCTGTGGTTTTCAGAAGAATAAGCATACAAAATGTATATAGTCTTTTTATACTTTTTCTAATCATTACAATGGGAGTGTTGAATTCCTTTGGGGATGACAAGAATGCAGATCAGAGCAAACCAACCCGATACGGCACCGAAATTGTGAACAAATATTTAGAAAACCAGGTGATCGATATCGCCCACCGGCGACAGAATATGCTCTCGTCAATGCAGTCTGTAACACAATGGGAAGGCAAGCGCCCTACGCTCCGCCAGCAGCTGCGAGAAATGATCGGGCTGTCTCCCCTGCCTGAGAAAACGGATCTCCAGGTTACCGTCACCGGGGTGCTCCAAGAACAGGAGTTCATTGTTGAGAAGCTACACTATCAATCCATGCCCGGATTATATGTCACAGCCAACTTCTACCTGCCGAAAGAGTTTGATGGGCCGTTACCCACTATTTTGTATCTGTGCGGACACGGCAATGTGGAAATAGACGGGGTATCCTACGGAAGCAAGGCGGCCTATCAGAAACATCCGGCCTGGTACGCTAGTCATGGGTATGCAGCCCTTATCCTTGATACACACCAACTTGGGGAAGTACCGGGTATCCATCATGGCTTAAAACGTTTCGGGTATTGGGACTGGAATGCTCGTGGATATACTCCACTTGGCGTAGAGATCTGGAACGCCATCCGCGCGTTAGACTATTTAGAGACGCGTCCGGAAGTTGATATGTCCCGGATTGCCGCAACAGGTCGAAGTGGCGGAGGAGTCTATACATGGTATCTCTCTGCGCTAGATGAACGGATTGCAGTGGCAGTACCCACCTCATCCATGGCAGACAGCAGGGAAGATGTGCTGAATAAAATGCACACCCAGTGCGATTGCACGAAATTTCCGAATACCTATCAGTGGGATCTCTTTATGACAGGGACACTTATTGCCCCGCGGCCCCTGATGGTGGCCCACACGGATCACGGCAATATCCATGCCATCGATGGAGTTCAGCGTTTATATAATGAAATACACAAAATTTATAGATTATATAATAAAAGCGACCATATCGATTTGTTAGTAACCGCCGGGCCTCATAAAGATACCCCGGCTCTTCGGTTGCCGACCTTTCGGTGGATGAACCGCTGGCTAAAGGGCGATAACTCTCCGGTAACGGATCGCGCTAAGGATTACTTTGAACCCCAGCAACTTCGGGTTTTTGCGATTGGCGATATCCCCGATGACCAGATCAATTCATCTATATACAATCACTTCAATGAACTGGCGAATATTCCGGACCCACCCAAAAGTGATGCCGCATGGCAAAAGCTTCTGCGGGAGTGGAAGCGTGCATTACAAGAAGAGACTTTTCTAAACTGGCCCGGGAATCCCATGCCATCGTATAGTACCACAACCGGAGAAGTCACGTCTGATGGGATGCGGCTCTCTGAACGAGAATTCAACAGCCAGAACAGTTATCGACTCCGTATCTGGTGGCTTCAGAATATGAAACAACAACCAGAACGCCTGATTGTGCACCTGGTGGATGAGTCAGAGTGGAGATGGGGATCGCTGCTTGCTGGTCTGGCAGCTGCCTATGAAATCGAGCAGCTGGAAACCATGATCGGGCCAGGGATGCAGGCTGTCGGGCCCTTGCAGCCAGATTCCCGACGATTGCAAAATCTGAGACGGATCATGAGAGAAGAGCAGGCTGCGTACGCAATCGTTCCGACACGAGGTGTCGGGCCGACCAGATGGGATCCAGACCTGACGAAAATTATCCGACGGAAATTCATGGCTCTCGGGCAGACGGTCGATGGGATGCGAGTCTGGGACGCCCGCCGGGCGCTGCAGGTGCTGCGACAACAGGAGGGGCTGGCCGGATTACCTGTCGAACTGCGGGCCGCCGGCCGCATGGCCGGCATTGCACTGCACACAGCAATTTTCGAACCGGATATTGCAGAACTCCGGCTGACAACCCTGCCCACATCGCACCTGACATCACCAATTTTCTTCAGGATCGCCCAGGTGATGGATGTGCCCCAGGCGCTGGCAATGGTGCTGCCAGATACCAGAGTACGACTTGCAGATACTGAGAGAACGGTATTCCAGTGGACAATCCAGCTAATGGAGAATCTCAACTGGCGGAATGAAGTACTAACATTTCACTAATGCCTGAACACGGAGGTTTTTGAAATGTCTCGTGCGCTCTGTTGGATAATCACTGCCGGTCTACTGCTCATTGGAATACAGGAATGCACACCGTCACCGGAAGCAACCGTCCTTTACCGCGGACAGGGAACAATGGCCGGGGCGGTGACCGCCACATCAGCTATACTGCAGTCCAGGCTGACCAGCAGCGATACGCTGGTCAAGGGAGATATTCCGGGCGCAGAGGGAGTGGCATGTTTCGAGGTTGCGACGGATTCCGGTTTTCTGGGGTCCAAGAAGACCCCTTGGATGACGGCCGCGTCGGAAAATGATTTCATTATCAAGATGAAGGTGGAGCATCTCCGTCCGGCGACCCGATATTACTACCGTTTAGTCTATGGTTCCGACCGCGATCGCACATCGACCGGAAGGACCTGCACCTTTTGCACGCTGGCCGGTGCCGAGAACTCCCAACCGGTGGAGTTTGTCGTGGTTACCGGGATGAAATATCACCGGTTCTATCATTCCGGTGAGTACCCGGGAGATAAGCAGCGGTTGAAGGAGAGCAGGCTGGGGTATCCAGTCCTGCGCACTATCCGGGAGATGGCACCGGATTTTTTATCGGGACCGGTGATAATGTCTATTTCGATCATCCCAATGATGAGCAACGGGCGAAAACGGAAGCCGGGCTCCGGCAGAAATATCACGAGCAGTTCTCGCAGAATCTCTATCGCGAGTTATTCGCCAGGGTGCCAACGTACTGGGAAAAGGATGATCATGACTATCGGTATAATGACTGCGATAATACCGGCGATGAAGAGCCTTTGCCGGAACTGGGACAGCGAATATTTAAGGAACAGCTGCCGGTGACAGATCCCGGAGACCCGCAGAGCGCGACATATAAGACGTTCCGGGTGTCCAGAGAACTCCAGATATGGCTGGTGGAAGGCCGGGATTATCGGAGTCCGAACAGTATGCCGGACGGTCCGGACAAAACCATCTGGGGCCAGGAACAAAAACAGTGGCTGCAGGAGACACTGCTGCAGAGCACGGCGATCTTTAAGCTGCTCATTTCACCGACCCCACTGATTGGCCCGGATGATGCCTATAAAAACGATAACCATACCAATCCCGGGGGCTTTCAGGCGGAAAGGGAAATCTTCTTTGCCTGGTTGAAAGAACATAATTTCCTTGAGAAGAATTTTTATATCCTGTGTGGTGACCGGCACTGGCAGTATCATTCCGTGGATAATACCGGATTTGAGGAGTTTTCCTGTGGGGCGCTGGTGGACGCCAACTCCAGGATCGGCCGGCGGCCGGGGGATCCCGCCTCGACGGATCCGGAGGCAGCCATCAAACAGCCCTACTGTATGCTCCTCGATCCCACCCGGGGGATTTTTGCATGTCGCTATCACACCGGCAGCGGCGTCACAATCCTCCCATGGGAAACCAATCGCTACTTTCTCGTTTTATGATGAGCATGGTGATATCCGGTATGCCCATCGGAAACGCGCGAAATAACAGAAGAACAAGAGGGGATATGATGAGTGATCCACACAAAAAACCATGCAGTGCTGCTTGTAAATTGCTGTTCCGGTATTTCTTTTCATTAATTCTTGTTATCTCGATAGGAAGCCCACCGATTTCGGCACAAGATCTCGGGACCGTGCTCACAGGAGATACTGATGAGATACTCTACAATTATCTGCTGGAGGAAGCGAACCGGCAGTTTGAAGAGCGGAATCAAGCATTTCATCGGGCGCTTGAATCCCTGGAACGATTTGCAGACAGACAAGCGCGGCTGCGCAGAGACTACGAGGCGAACTTGGGGCCGTTTCCGGACAGAACGCCTCTCAATGCCCAGATCACTGGCACCATCGACTGTGATGGCTATCGCATTGAAAAAGTTATCTACGAGAGTGTACCAAACCATCATGTGACCGCCAATATGTATCTCCCGGCAGATGATCAGGGGCCATATCCCGGAGTCCTGGTCCTGTGCGGCCATAGTGCCAACGGCAAAGCATATGAGGCATACCAGCGAGTCTGCGCTTTGCTGGCTCAGAATGATATGGTCGCGCTGATTGTGGATCCGATTAGCCAGGGAGAGCGTTATCAGTTTTTAGACGAGACAGGCCAACCCGTGGTGGGAAGTCCGACCACATCCCATACCTTGCTCGACGTTGGTGCCATGTTCGTCGGGACGGATGTGGTGGCCTATGAAGCATGGGATAATATCCGGGGATTGGACTATCTGGTCAGCCGGCCTGAAGTCGATGCCGGAAAAATCGGCTGTACCGGTAATTCGGGCGGTGGAGCGCAGACTCGATTCTTAATGGCACTGGACGATAGGATCCAGGTCGCTTCCCCCTCCTGTAACATTCAGACCAACCAACGACGATTCGTCACACCGGGCGCAGGCGATGGGTGCAACCACATCCCCAATGAAGGGGACGCGGGGATAGAACACGTCGATTATATCGGCATGCGGGCACCTAAACCTACCCTGATTCTCGGCGCCGAGTTCGATTATTTCGATGTGAATGCCGTGTCCAGGACATTCCGGGAGAGTAAGCGGGTGTATAAACTCCACGGCGCGACGGAACAAGTGGACATGTATATTGATAACCTGCAACATGGGTACGCCGAGCCACTGCGGGAAGTGATGGTCTGGTGGATGCGCCGATGGCTGTTGGGTGATAGCACGCCCATCATTGAACAGGAAATCAGCACCTATCCCGAGGAAACACTCCGGGCAACGGAGGCCGGGCAGGTCGGTTCTCAGTGGACGGACGAAGTGACTGTGGCTGATCGGAATCTGCAGAGGGCAAAGCGTCTGAAATCCAGCAGAAACACATTCTGGAACCAAGGGGATGAAACGGCCTGTTTACAAGAAATCCGGCACCTGATAGGTATGAGAGATGTACGGCATGAGCCCGCCGTCAGGACGGTGGATGAATTTGAACAATACGGACATCGCATCAAAACAGTCGTGATGAAACGCCCATGGGAGGTCCCGGTTCCCGGCCTGTTATTGCTGCCAGCAGCTGACGAAGCACAGCCGGTCACATTGTACGTCGATGGACGGGGAAAAGAGGAGGAATTTCAGGAAGACGGCGAGATAATACAGCTCCTTGAAAAGGGACACATTGTGTTTTCCATAGATCTTCGGGGATTCGGGGAGACGGCAGATGATCCGGACATGGGAAGCAAATTTCGAAACGATGAGCACCGGGTGGTCACCATTGCTTTACACCTGGGCCGTTCTTTGCTTGGTCAGCGGGTCGAAGATATCCTAACAGCGATTGATGTCCTGCCAGCGCTGCAGAATGGTGATATGAATCAGCTGGAAGTGGTGGGAGTTGGTCGGGCAGGTCCGGTGGTTCTGCATGCCGCGGCACTTGATCAACGAATCAAGACGGTCACCATTCGCAATTCAATAAACTCCTGGATGGATGTGGTGGCATCGCCCCTCGCTCCAAATCAATTAACCCATGTCGTCCCCGGGGCATTATCCAAATATGACCTGCCGGACCTACTTGAGACCATCAAACCTCGAACAGTGAATATCCTGGATCCGGTTGATCTATCCGGGAAAGAACAAGAGTAGTCTAATGGAAGTTGTACTGGAAAATTCTCTTATTTATTCTTGCTAGATTTCGATAACACGTTGTGTGAAACTAGGCCAATGCATGCTTGACTTGGTTCAACGGTCGTTCTTTGACATATTTATTCACGTACTGAAGCAAGGTGAATGCGGTCACTTTGGTTAAGACCCGCGTCACCACACCGGTCAACGTCTTGGCATAGTTCCGCTGAATCAGAAATTGATCACAGAGTTGCGAGAAGAACGTTTCTATACGTTTCCGGGCCCGGCGAATAATGCCTGGTTGTGGCCGATAATTGTGCTGGTTGGTCCGCATCGGCGTTTCCACCTGAATCCGCCGCGTTCGCAAACAGATCCAATTGGAGTTCGTGGCCCAAGTAGCCCTTGTCCCCATAGATGATACAGTGGGCGTACTCGGCTTTGATATCGTGCAAGTAGGGGATATCGGCGGCATTCGCCGGACTGAGATCCAGCGAGGTGACCACGCCGTCCAGGGTGCACACCGTATGGAGTTTATACCCATAGTACCACTGATCTTGGGAGGCACAATACCCTTTCGTGGGTGCGGTTTCCGGGTGCTGCCGACAAATCCGGGCCCGTGCGGCCCGTGAAATTTGACACACCGGCACCGGCATGGAGTCCACCAGGAACCGATCTTCGTACGGCATCAGGTGCTGTTGGAGACTCTGAGGCAGGTGATCCAGATAGGGTGATCTAATTTCCGGCGGCTGGCATTATACCCGGAGCGATCAATCAAGGTGGGAAACGCGTCTTGGTAATCGCTCTGGAGTCGCTGAAACAGGGCATGTTCACTATCAATGGAGAGACTTTCGGCGACCAAACTGAGCGTGTGTAAATCCACATCCGAAAACTGGGTTGGCTGTCCCGACTTTTGGAAATTGCCCCGGTGATCCGTATCTTTGGATAACATTTCGACCACAATCGGGTGGAGTTGGTCGAAGGCTTTTTTGATATCGTGCATGAGGATATCTCCTTGTTTTCTTATGAGCTTAGCACACATAAAATACGCAAGGAGATCCTTATGTCCGAGTCTTTTTCTGTTCATCGAGTTTCACACAACGGGTTTTCGATAATATATCTTAACAGAGAGGATTATATGAATCGGAGAAAATTTTTCAAGAGCATAATTGGAGCGACTGCAGGCTTTGGGATGCTTGGAGCGATAGGGTTTGGCAAGTATGCTCAGAAGAACCGGCCAAATATTGTCTTGATTATGGCGGATGACCTTGGTCAGGAGGTGCTGGAGGCCTATGGAGGGACTTCATATCACACGCCTAATATCGATAAACTGGCTGAAGGTGGGGTGCGATTCACCCATTGCTATAGTACTCCGGTTTGTTCACCCTCCCGGGTCAAACTCATGACCGGTCGATATGGCTTTCGCACCACAGACAAATGGGGGTATCTGCCATCAGATGAGGTTACCTTTGGAACCCTACTACAGAGAGCGGGATATAAGACCGCGCTGGCAGGAAAGTGGCAAATGGGTCTACTGAAAGACAATCCGCACCACGTTACCGAGAATGGTTTCCAGGCAAATTGCTGCTGGGGGTGGAGTGAAGGCCCGCGATATTGGCAACCTCTGATCTGGCAGAACGGGAAAATTCGCAAGGATGTTGAGGACAGATATGGACCTGAGGTGTTTACTGAATTTCTCACAGACTTTATGAGAGAAAATCAAGAGGCACCATTTTTTGTCTATTATCCAATGGTATTGACACATTTTCCTTATACTCCCCGGTTTTCAGATGGGCCAGCACCAACTGCACCGAATAAAAAGCATTATGAAACCTTTGCGGAGATGGTCTCGAAGGCGGATGAAATGGTGGGCAGGATTGTCGGAACACTTGATGAACTTGGACTGCGTGAAAATACCGTTATCCTCTTCACCGGTGATAACGGTACCCCTTCCAGTGTCGTGTCCAAGGTGGGTGACACCTGTGTCCGGGGCGGGAAGGGATCATTGAAAGATGCCGGGACCAGGGTTCCCCTCATTGTGAACTGGCCGGGCACCACACCGGCCGGGGGAGTATGTGACGATCTCATTGATTTCAGTGATTTTATGCCCACCCTGGCAGAACTTGCAGGAGCCAGGCTGCCTCGGGGCGTGACCATTGACGGGAGAAGTTTCGCCAGCCAGGTGAAAGGCCAGAATGTGAGGGGGCGGGCATGGGCATTCAATTATTGGGGGAGTGAAGGGAATGGATGGATCAGAACCCATCGGTTTAAACTCTATTTGAATGGCGAGCTCTATGATGTGGCACAGGATCCGTTGGAACCGCCGTCAGTCTTGATTCTTGAGAAATATGATACCGAGGAGAGTGCTGCGGTTCGCAAAAATCTGCAGCGGGTGATCGATTCGTTTCCGCTGTGAGGAGTGTCATTAAGTCCCCCCCATGAGTTAAGCATCCATATGACAATTGAATTGAACATTCGATAGTGTGTGAAGGCTAACGAGAAAGGAAGACATGAAATGAATCGGCGTAATTTCTTGCGAACATTTTTCGGAGCAGCAATTGGTATAACAATGACCGGAATGCAATGTGCCTCCCGCGATCGCAAACCGAACATTGTGTTAATATTGGCTGATGATCTGGGATGGAACCAGTTGGGATGCTATGGAAGTGACTTCTATGAAACGCCGAATATCGATCAACTGGCATCCCAGGGAATGCGGTTTACGGATGCGTATGCTGCCTGTCCGGTCTGTTCGCCTACCCGGGCCAGTATTATGACGGGCAAATATCCGGCCCGGCTGCATATCACTGATTTTATTGCGGGGGGAGATCCACCGCCGAATAGTCCCCTCCTCCATCCTGACTGGCAAAAGTATTTACCACTGGAAGAAATCACTATAGCGGAAGCACTGAAAAGGGAAGGTTATACCACGGCATCCTTCGGGAAATGGCATCTGAGTCAGGCGAAAACCCCGCCGGAAAGTCTGCCTTATAATCCGGATAAGCAGGGCTTTGATGCCTCCTTTGTCACCTATAAACCTGTTGACTCCATGAAGAAGGAATGGCAAACACCCGAAAACGATGCCCATAACGTCCATATTATCACAGATAAATCGTTGCAATTCATGGAGGACAATCAGGACAGCCCATTTTTCCTTTATATGCCGCATAATACGATTCACACTCCGGTGATGGAGAAAGAATCCTTAATCGAAAAATATCGCCAGAAGCTGGAGAACCCCGCCCTGGAAAAGAAAGCAGTAATTGGTGCCATGGTTGAAACACTTGATCACAGTGTCGGGAAAATTATGGCGAAACTGGAGGAACTGGGAATAGCGGATAATACACTCCTTTTCTTTTATTCCGATAATGGGGGGCTTAACCTAGACGAGCGGGAAGGGTTTCCGACCATGGAACCACTACGCGGAGGAAAGGCCGATCTCTACGAAGGAGGAATCCGGGTTCCGTTCATCGCCCGCTGGCCAGGAAGGATACCGGCTGGAACCCTGAGCGGAGAGTTGATGAGCAGTATCGATCTCTTCCCCACTTTTCTCAGCGCAGTGGGAATCACTCAGCAATATGACAACATAGACGGGATAGATTTATTGCCGATTCTCACCGAATCCGGGTCACCGCAGCGGGAGGCAATCTACTGGCATTATCCTCATTATCACGGGTCGGGGGAAGGACCATCAGGTGCAGTCAGAATAGGAGACTACAAACTGATAGAATGGTATGAAAATAGCATACTGGATCGGGGCCAGCAAGTAGAACTCTACAACCTGAAACAGGATATCTCTGAGCAAAACAATCTCGCGAATACTATGCCTGATAAAGCCGATGAACTGCGATTGATGCTTCATGCATGGCGGGAATCGGTGAACGCCCAGATGCCTCCCAGAAATCCGGATTACGAACCTGCTTAGCAAGCGGTACACCTGGCCGGAGATGCATATACAAATACAGATCTTGGAGAGCTGAAGGAGGGATTCGGTGAATGCAATAAATCGTCGGGAATTTATCCAAACAGTGCTTTCCGGTTCGATTGGGTTATCACTGCTCCCGCTATAGGACTTTACCTCATCAGTATCCAAACCGAATCTGCTGTTTCTCTGGACGGATGAACAGAGAGCGGATATGCTGGCGGCCTATGGAAATACGGCAATTCACACCCCGAATCTTAACAAACTGGCAAGCGAGAGTGTGGTATTCAAAAATGCCTATGTCGCACAGCCGGTTTGCTCACCGAACCGCTCGACGGTGATGACCGATTTATGGCCACATCAGAGTGGTGTTACGGCCAATAATATTCGGTTGAGTAGAGATATTCCCTGCCTGCCGGAGATAATAGATGATCCCGATTATTCAACGGCCTATATGGGAAAGTGGCATCTGGGAGACGAGATTTTTGCCCAGCACGGCTTTGATGAGTGGATCTCAATAGAATATTATGATCGCTACTACCGGGATTGGCGCGATCGCTATGAGAGACCGGATTACCATGAATTCCTCTTACAAAAGGGCTACGATCCGGATCAGGACGGAAAATTCAGCCGGAGTTTTGCCGCAGGGCTCCCGATGGAACATTGCAAGCCAAAATTTCTCGAGATGCAGGCGTGTGATTTCCTCCGCCGACACCAGGAGCAGCCCTTCATCCTGTATGTGAATTTTCTTGAACCGCATATGCCCTTTTTCGGACCCTTCGATGACGAACACGATCCAGGCAGTATCCCCTTACCGCCGAACTTCAATGATCCACTTGAGAAAACCGATCCACTGAGATATCGGGTGTTACGGCAATACTGCCTTGATAAATATGGTTCTGAAGGAAAGCCGATGCACGATACGGACCTCCGGGAGCTCCTCGCAAGATACTGGGGATTGGTGACCCAGGTTGATATCAGTATTGGAGAGATACTTCGTACGTTACAGAATATCGGTGTAGATCAGAATACCATCATAGTATTCACCAGTGATCACGGAGATATGATGGGAGCCCACCGCCTGGTAGAGAAGTGCGTAATGTATGAAGAGGCGGTGAAAATTCCGTGGTTACTCAGAATCTCCGGATTACAGAAGACTCCCCGGAAGTACAACAGGCGTGTGAGCCAGATTGATCTAATGCCGACGTTGTTAGATGTGATGGGGATAGAGCCGCCAGTAGATCTCCCGGGGAACAGTTTGATGGCATCCGTAGTTAATTCAGAACCGAATGAGCAGAACGTCTTCATTGAATGGAATCCCGGACAGGGGGTAATCCGTCCGGTAGATGCGGAGACCTTGGATACTACGGAAGAAGAAATTGCCCGAGTGGCAGAAGAACGCCGGCGAACGGTGATATCCCAGGATCACTGGAAACTCAGTTTGAGTAACGTGGATAAGTGCCAGTTGTTTAATCTGCAGAAGGACCCAGGTGAAACCACCAATCTCTATTATTCAGGAAGATATTAGGATATCATTGCCCGGCTGACCAAGACTATGCACTTTTGGCAGGAAAGTGTTGATGATTTGAAGATCTAACCGATAAGACTCACATACTATTCGAATCTTTTGAAAAAATAGAAAGGAAAGACTCGTTTGCTGAATTCAGGTTTCAATGCGAGGATTGAATTTTTATTCATCATCTGATAGGCTAAGCAACAAAGGATAGTAGGATGTCCAATATTTCAAGACGAGCGTTCGGAGCAAAACTCATGCAAGGGGCGGGAGCTGCTGTACTCTCACTTTCCGCCTCCGGATCAATGAAAGCACAAAACAATTCCACGCATCGCCCGAATATCGTATTCATTAGCTCCGATAATCAGAGTTACCAAGATACTGGCTATGCCGGTCACTCGATCGTCAAGACCCCCAACCTCGATATCATCGTGCAGAACGGAGTAATTTTTTCCAGCGCCTACTGCGGCTCCCCGGTGTGTGCACCCAGCCGGGCGTCCATGATGACCGGGATGTATCCCTCCGATTCCAACTCCTTCTGCAATGCAACACCCTGGGACGGTACCTATCCGACCTGGGGATCCCGATTACGGAAAGCCGGTTACTATACCAGGTCCATTGGCAAGTTGGACCTGGATGGCAGCATTGATACCGGATTTGAGGAATTTGAAGCCAGCCATGGACATGCCGAGAGTCCGGATATCACCGCCCTGTTTCGTCGTCCGGTCTGTTATCGAATCGGGGAGCGTTTGAATGTCAACGGTGGTCCGAGGCAGACCCGGCATACCGACGCTTACTGGACGGAGCTGGCCATAGATTTCCTCGCTACTGAGGCACCAGGGATGAAAAAACCTTGGGTCCTGAATGTCGGACTGCACGAACCCCATGTTGCTTACTTTGAACGGGCAGGATTCCTGGCACTGGAGCAGTATTATACCATGTATCCCCCTTCGAATATGGATATGCCAAACGTCCCGCCCGGACATCTGGAGGCACTCCCACTGGTCATGCAGCGGTTACGCCACTTCAAGCGGCTGGCGACGCCCATTCCGGAAGACCGGATTCGAAAGGCGAAAGCAGGGTACTATGGGCTCATTTCTGAATTAGACGAATACGTTGGCCGGATCTGGAGTGCCCTGGAGCAGACCGGGCAACTGGACAATACCATTGTCATATTCACGGCGGATAATGGAATGTGTATGGGTGAGCACGGGTTGTTTTACCATAATAACCTCTATGAAGAAGCTACCCGAGTACCGCTTCTCATGGCTGGCGGCGGACTGCCCGCCGGCGTGGAGATTGATACTCCCGTTACCCATGCCGATGCGGTGGCCAGCATTCTGGAGTGGTGTGGTGCCGACATTCCGGCCGGCTTTCGGGGACATTCGTTGTGTCCGCTTCTGGAAGGGCGAATGAATGAACATCCGGGATATGCTTACAGCGAAAACCACTCGGAGGGGAATTGTACCGGCTCTTTCATGGTCAGAAAAGGCGATTGGAAGTATATCCATTTTACCTGGTATGATGATGTGCTGTTTAATCTAACGGAGGATCCCGGGGAGTTTCATAATCGCATTGATGATCCGGGTACGGAGAACATTCAACAAGAACTGAAGGAGATACTTCACTCAATTGTAAATCCCGAGCAGGTAACACTGGCTGCATTCCGGAAACAAGAGAAGCTATTGTATGATATGTCGGTCCGGATGACAGAGGATGAATTGTATAGTGAGTTTGAATTTCGTCTGGGACCCGGACAGGCACGTGCGCTTGCCGCTAAGTGCAAGAAAAGTTAGCATATCAATATCTTCAGGGGTGTCCAATTGTCCTGAAAAATTTGGATAATAAATTCCACACTGATTGCCATCTAATGTGAGTTTGGGATTATGAAGCATTTAGATTTGCACTCAGGAAATACATTTTATATTTGGATCTCTATCGCGAAAGAGGAAAGCAAGTTATGGACTTTAAGCGCAACGTTACGATAAGTCTTTTAGCATTTTGTTTTATTCTTCTCCTTCCAGCATCAGCTTGGACTGTTGAAGGTGAGGGAACCATTTTTAACGTGAGAGATTACGGAGCAGTTGGGGATGGCAAGACTTTAGATAGTAAAGCAATTCGTGCAACCGTAGCAGCCTGTAACGAGGCCGGTGGTGGAACGATTTATATACCTACTGGTACCTATCTGAGTGGGGGGATTGAGTTGCAGGATAATATGAACATACATTTGGATGCGGGCGCGATTCTACTGGCGAATATGGATTCTACTGATTACAGGATTCGGGCGCAAATTTTTGCGGAAGGCAAACAAAGCGTATCAGTTACAGGGAGCGGGACAATTGATGGACATGGTGATATGTATGTTGGATTCCCGGAGTTCCGGGTATATCCTCTTCGGTTCAATGAATGTCAAGGAGTTACAGTCAATGATATCACACTCAGGGAAGCCACGAGGTGGGTGCAGCACTATTACAAATGTGATGATGTCTGTATAGACGGTATTACTGTTCACAGTAGAACCAACCCAGACATTGAGGCACCACGTCATTTACCTGGCAGGCCAGGACGAAATGAGGACGGACTTGATATTAATAGCTGTCGTAATGTGCGAATCAGTAATTGCAGGATTTGGAGCGATGACGATGGGATAGTTCTAAAAAGTACCTCTGAGCGACCTTGCAAGAATGTGACCATCACCAACTGCATTGTGAGTGCAAACGCTTCTGGGATCAAGTTCGGCACTGAATCGGGCGGGGGATTCCAGAAGGTCACGGTGAGTAATTGTGTCATTTATGATACAAGGAATTCAGGGGTGGCACTTGAAACTGTTGATGGCGGAATAACAGAAGATATTACTATTTCCAATATTGTGATGGAGAACGTCAAAGGCAGTGCGATATTTATTCGCCTGGGAAATCGAGGCAGGCCGTACAAAGAGAAAAATCCTCCTGTTGGTGAGCTTCGGAATGTGATAATAAACAACATTCAGGGAACGAGAATAGGTGGTTGGATTAAACCGGAGGATCAAAGAGTAGTAGGCTGTCACGTGACTGGTATACCGGGTTACCCGGTCGAGAACGTAACCCTTTCGAATATTCGTTTAAGTTTTAAGGGAGGTGCTGGGATCGAGTATGCGTTCAAAGAAATTCCGGAAAGAGAAGATGCGTATCCAAGCTGCAGGATGTTTGGAACGTTACCTGCATATGGTTTTTATTGTCGTCATGTCAAGAACATCAGATTCGATAATGTCGAACTTGGGTTTGAGCATGCTGACCATCGCCAGGCAATGATGTTCGACGATGTTCAGACCGTTGAGATTGCCGGATTGAATGCGCAGAGTCTGGCGTCTACCCCGTCACTGATCTGGTTTAAAGATGTCCAGGGAGCCTATGTCCACTCCTGCTGGCCGACGGTCCCAACAGAGATTTTTCTACGAGTAGACGGCAAAATGTCAGGCGATATTTCACTGATGGATAATAATTTGGTGAATGTTAAGCAGATCTACAAAGCTGGCGAGGATGTAAGGAAAGATATTTTATACCTCGCCAATAATCGAACACCTTAAAACTTTTTACAACTATCCATTTAGAAAAGAGAAGTATAATCTGCAGAAATCAGTTTCAACAAGACCGTCATGCATCGTTCGTTACTTTTACATGTATGTCGTCGGGACTATATCTTTTTGCTACTGTTATTTTTGCCCCAGTTAACTCAAATTACATGAAATACCTCTTGACTAAGCAGATTCCATCAGGTATAATTAATGAGTACTAAGGTCATCTATTTCATATTAACAGGTAGGAAGAACCAAAACAGAGGGAGTCAGCCATGAGCCGAATAAAGAATGTTGGTCTCGTTGGAACGATAGTAGTGGTGGTCGCCGTTGCGTTCGGAGCCATGTTAATCGTTAATGCCAGTGATGTCGCGCTTGCTTGTGATAAGGATAAGGCGGCAGCGAAGACAGCTTCCGTGAAAACTGCAGAGGCGAGTGATGCCAATAAAGCTGCTGTCAGGACCGCCGAGGCCACCGCAACTAAAACCTGTCCGGTGACCGGAGCAACCATAAGGACGGCAGAGGCGAGCAGCTCCTGCAGCGAAAGCGAAGCCGAGGTGAAAACAGCGTCTGCCACAAAAGGTCAGTTGCAGGTGAAACCCGCTGTGGTCACTGAGGGCCAATCCAGTTGTGCCGGCCAGGCGAGTATGAAAACTGCAGAAGCAACTGCCTGTGAGAAAGAAGCTGGTGTCAAAACAGCAACAGCCAGCGAAGGGCAGCTGCAGGTGCAGCCGGCTGTCGCGACGCAGGGCAAAACCTGTGCTGCCAGTGAAGCCAGTGTGAAAACTGCCGCAGTGGAAGGAGAAACGTGCGATAAAGAAAATGCGGAAGTGAAAACAGCCGAGGCCCAGTCCTCTGAAGATAATACAGCACAGGTGATTGAGTAAGATATTCGATTAAAAAGTTGCTGCTAAAAAAAAGCCCCGGGTATTTCCGGGGCTTTTTCTTTAGTCGATAGTCTGATCCGCGAAATAATCACCCTACCTTAGTCCTGATCTTCGCTCTTCTATTTCGACCGGACAGAGGCTCTCCGTCAGGATCCAATGTATCGAGACATCAGAATCCCATGGTCCGGTAGATCTGTATAAAAGCGAGGAAGTCTCTGCCAGAATCTGTTTTTTTAGAATTAAAAGCGCTCCGATTCAAGGTGAAATGCAACAAATAGAATGGAGCTTCAACGATTTTTCAATAGATAATTCCGGCCTGCTTCTTTACACTTACAATATCTACAATATCAACATAATAAATGCTGCTGGTCGCTGAAGGGGAAAGGCACTTATTCCGGAGTCTGTTCCGCATAAAGGATCATCTGATTCCGAACGACAGCGGTTTTTATTAATAGGGAGCAAGAATAGTATCATAGACCAATCCTTTCTTGGCTCGCTATGTGATGAGATACCCTTTCATCTGAAACGGGGGAAGGATTTCTAATGAACAGGCGACAGTTTTTACGCACGGCTCTGGTGATAGGTGGAACAGCAGCTGGTCTGGGCTTTGCCCTTCCAGCTGCGGTAGTCGGCGGCAGGAATCAGGTTGCACCGAGTGATAGAATTACCGTTGGGTGCATAGGCGTTGGGCCACAGGGCACAGCGCGGATGCGGGATTTCCTGGAGCACGACGATGCTCAGGTGGTCGCGGTCTGCGATGTGAAGTCGGATCGATTATCATTGGCAAAGAATCTGGTGGATGAGCATTACGGTGCCGGCGATTGTACAACGTACCATGATTTCCGGGATCTGCTGCAGCGGGATGATGTCGACGTAATATTAGATGCCACTCCGGATCACTGGCATGTACTGACGGCACTCGCGGCAGTGAAAGCAGGGAAGGACGTCTACCTGGAGAAACCGATGGGACTCAGTCTGGAGGAGGATCAGATATTGCGGGACGTGGTACACCGCTACGGCAGGATTTTTCAGTTCGGCACCCAGCAGCGCTCGGACCGGAATTTCCGGTTCGCCTGTGAACTGGTCCGGAATGGGTATATCGGTGAACTCCTGACGATGAACGTGTGGTCTCCCGCCAGTTCACCGGGCGGTCCGGATGCCCCGGCACCGGTTCCGGAGCATCTGGATTACGAATTCTGGCTGGGGCCGGCGCCCCGGGCACCGTATACGCAATTTAAATGTTCCGATGACAGTCTCAAAAAAACCTGGTGGTTCAACTCGGATTATGCCCTGGGATTTATCGCCGGCTGGGGAATCCATCCCATGGATATCGCACTGTGGGGTGGGGAGCCCTTCCTGAGCGGACCGGTGGAAATCGAGGGGACGGGTGAATTCCCACAACAAGGGGCATGCGATACGGCTGTGGACTGGCACATCACGTTGCGAAATGCAACGGGTGTCACCATCAACTTCTCAGGCGTGCCCACCATCTCGAATCAGATCAGTCCGGCAGGCGAGCGGGTGGTGGAAAAGTGGCGTGAAAAATACCCCAGGGCCGGATCGCACGGGAACACCTTCGATGGCACCGAAGGATGGGTTCACGTGGATCGGAGCGGGATTGACGCCCGTCCGAAATCCCTGCTGGATGTCCGCCTGAAACCGGACGAAGAACATCTGTACGAAAGTCCCCAGCACGTCAGAAACTTTCTCGATTCTGTGAAATCTCGTTCGAAAACCATCTGCCCGGTGGATGAAGCTGTACAAGCCGACATAGCATGTCATATCAGCGATATAGCCATTCGTCTGGGCCGAAAACTGACGTGGGATCCGGAACAGGAGCACTTCCGGGATGATGAGACCGCAAACAGTTACCTCAAGCGATCCTGGCGGAGTCCCTGGGGCGAGGGGTTTGCCGGTATCTGAACCTGGGCTTGATCTGCAGCGTTACCCCTGCTGAGCAGCTGCCGATATTTCAGCCCAATACCCGGCGGCCGTCTCTCATTGTGCAGCACTAGATGATAAATGGAGATAGCACTGTGTCCGCTGCACGAAGAACAAGGAACCGTCCGACTTGCCTCACTCGCTTTGGAACGCGATGCCGTTCACGGGATTAATGGTTTTGTTTAATTCCGAATCAGGTCCCCCGGGAAAAGCGCCCCTGGGCGGCGGCAGAAAGTCGTGGGTTTCCTCCATCCACCGGCTGAGTGCCTCCTGATATTGCAGAACGAGATCCTGATATTCGCTGCTTTGGGCAAGGTTATTCCACTCCCCCGGATCATTCTCCAGATCGTAGAACTCCACCTGGGGCCGGGAATCCCTGGCGTACCAGCGGAGCCGGCCCGAAAGATTGCCCTGCTGCTCCAGTGTTTGTATCACCTCATAAGTGGGGGAATTCTGGAGGTCCAGACTGGGTATATACCGCATCTCCGGCCGGTAATTCTGGATCAGTTTGTAGCGCTGGCCGACTGCGCACCGCATGGGATCCCAGTTGTCGTGCCAGTTCCGTTCTGCAAAGATGTACTTCCGGGAGGGCGAATTCCCCCGGGTCAACAGGGGGATCAACGATTCGGCTTGCATGACAGCGGGAGGCTCGATTCCGGCTGCGTCCAGCCAGGTGGCAGCCAGATCCGTTAATGAGACCAGTTCGTCGATGACCTGTCCGCTCTCCACCTGTCCCGGCCATTTTATCAGGAGCGGCACCTTGATTCCCGGTTCATACAGGGTGGCTTTTGCCCGGGGAAACGGCAGCCCGTTATCTCCGGCCATCACCACCATAGTGTTGTTCATGAGATTATGCCGGGATAACAGGTCCAGAATCTGGCCGCATTCCTGATCAAACCGGGCGATTTCATCATAATAATACGCCAGATCCTGGCGGACCCCGGGCGTATCCGGGAGAAAATCCGGGACCATAACATCATCCGGATCATGCGGCGGGTCGAACGCGCCAGGTTGGTAGCCCCGGTGCGGATCCGTCGACCCGAACCAGAGGAAGAAGGGTTTGTGTTCCGGGCGGGTATCAAAAAATTGGGACAGCGGTGCCTGGTGCCCGCCGTAGAAATCAAAATCCTGCTGGATATGAGGCTGATGGACCTTCCGGTACGCTCCCGTGTGATAGCCCTTTTGCTTCAATAACCGAACGATGTTGGTATCATACGGCGGGACGTCCGCATGCAGCCGTGAGCCGTGGACATCATGGGGTGCACGTCCCGTGAGCACAGCCGCACGGCTCGGACTGCACTGAGAACTGGCAGCATACGCCCGGTTAAACCGGATACCCTCTGCTGCCAGCGCATCCAGGTTCGGGGTGTGGATGTGCTGGTTCCCGTAGCAGCCGAGATCGGGGACACTGTGATCGTCAGAAAATAGAAAAACCATATTCGGCAGTCGCCGGGTGTCCTTCCGCTCACAGGATCGAATGACCCAAATCAGTGTTGCGGCACCGAGAATATATCCGGCGTTTCTTATAAACTCTCGTCGGCTCTGTGTTGACATGGGATCTCCTCTGTCTTTGACACCTGCTGCAGCAACAACGAAAAGAAAAGTGCGGAGAGGGAGGGATTCGAACCCTCGAAGGCGGGATTATCCACCTTAACGGTTTAGCAAACCGCCGCTTTCAGCCAGCTCAGCCACCTCTCCGTTTATCAAAGAACTTTTTTAATATACCTATGTGTCCGTCAATGAGCAAGGTGCATTTCCTCGCTTCACTATTCCTCATGTTACCAACTTGAAAGCCCTGTCAATGTGTCGCGTACTCTAGTAATTTTCACTATGGCACAGAAAAAATCAGTACCGGCTTCCCGCTACCAGCAATCACCTGTGGATTTTGCACAGTATCTCATCGGATGCGGTATACAGGTGGGTGAATGTTCCGGCCGGATTGTGGAGACGGAGGCCTATACCGGTCCGCCGGAGGACTATGCATCACATGCCTATACCCGGCAGCCCAGCGCGGCGGAAATTATGCACACGGCCGGACGAGTCTATATCTATGCTATACACGCAGGGGTGGCCACGAATATCACCTGTAACGACCGTAAGGCCGGGGCGGTGTTAATCCGGGCCATCGAACCGCTCACCGGAATCGGGCAGATGATCCACCGGCGCAGCCGCAAAAATACCAGGGTATCGAAAACCTGGGATATCAATAACTACCGCTCCCTGACAACCCTGACCAACGGACCGAGTAAACTCAGCGAAGCGCTGGGCATCCTGATCGCGTGGAATGACAGTAAAGTGGGAGAACATCTTTCTCTCTTCCCGAAGAATGATCTGCCCCAAATCATTTCCACCCGGAGAATCGGTATTTCTTCCTCCGAAGACCTGGAATGGCGATACTGTGATCCGCACAGTTCCTTTCTGAGTCGCAATCTTACCTGAAAAGTATTACAGAATCACTCTCATTTGTTGAATAAATCATTGCAATAAACTAATTTAGCATCCAAATGATGGTAAAGAGTGGAAAGTGCAGAAACAGTGAGGGAGACTGATGGCTGATCTGTCACTGTCGGCAGTGCCTGGACGGTTCGCAACCGGGACTAATCGCAGCGCCTCCAGATCTGTTCAGGTGTCAGATGTTCTGCGGATCCGGACGCCAACCTCATTGCGTCGGAGCCGCTGGATGACGATCCGGCCTGGCGGGAAATGCACCATAACACCATTATTTCCATCGATTCAGACAATACTGTCAGCATAGAGGAAATCACAGAAGGAGCAGCAGCGTGGACAGCGACAGCCTGATTCAGGAATCCCGAATCCGGATAGGTGAAGCGAATAACCATCAGGATTCGATTGCAGCGGATGTCATCGAAGGACTCACCAGCAGGCCGAAATACCTGCGTCCCAAGTATTTTTACGATAAAAACGGCTCCCGGCTGTTTGAGCGGATCTGTGAATTGCCGGAATATTACCAGACCCGGACGGAGCGGAAAATCCTCGGGAATATCAGTGATCAGCTCATAGCAAAGTATGAGCCAACCACCCTGATTGAATACGGGGCCGGCGCGGCAACCAAAACCCGGTTGCTGCTGGATGCCATGCAGCGTGCGGGGACATTACATTATATTGTCCCCATTGATGTCAGCGGCAAATTCCTGGAAGAGTCGGCCCGGAACCTGGCTGCCATGTATCCGGATGCGGAGATTCACGGATTAATTGGTGATTTTATCGAGCCCATCGATCTCCCGTATGACCCGGAACCGCGCCTCATCATCTTCCTGGGGTCCACCATCGGCAATCTCACGGACGAGGAGGCAGACAGGTTCCTTCGCTTCATTACGGATCAAATGACCGGCAATGATCTGTTCCTGCTCGGAACGGATCTAGTCAAAGATGTGCAGGTATTGGAAGACGCCTATAATGATTCTCAGGGAATCACCGCTGAGTTCAACCGCAACATTCTCCGGAATATCAACCGGGAGCTGCGCGGCACGTTCGACCCCGGGAAATTCCGGCATCATGCCTTCTATAATGCAGACGAAGCGCAAATCGAAATACACCTCGTTGCCAATGAAGAGCACTCCGTACTGCTGGAAGATATTGAGTTAACGGTCGATTTTCAGGAAGGGGAATCCATCCGGACGGAAATCAGCTGCAAATACACCAGAGAACGGGTGGAACATATTTTACAATCCGCCGGTCTCACCATGACCGAGTGGTTTACGGATGAGCATGAATATTTTGCCCTGTCGGTAAGCCGGGTACAGTAGCACCGACAGCATTCAAAGCCCTCACTTGATGGCTTGAGGGAGTCCTATTGATGCATGCGCCTTGACTAGGAGATCCTTTCCCAAGGGACCCCGGTGGGGCACTCCGTTCAGGATGACATAGGGGTGGGTGTGGGGTGGACGTCGCGGGTAAAACCAAAAAAATAACAAGAATGCGGAGGGGGAGGGATTCCCCCAAGGGGGTCCCGATGGGAGAACCCTCGGGATCCGCAAGGATACACCCGGGAAAGAATCCGGAACAGCAGAAGGAATGCGGAGGGGGAGGGATTCGAACCCTCGGTATCCGCAAGGATACACAAGCTTTCCAAGCCTGCGCCTTCGACCGCTCGGCCACCCCTCCAATGATGTGCGACGCCAATTTAGCAAAGTCTCCCGTCCAAATCAATCACTTAGAATGGCGCACAAGGTATGAGGTATTTCCAACCCAGGAAGACGTGAAAAACCGATAGCCCACAGAAAAAAAATGGGTTCTTTCCAAAGAGGCACGGTGGTGAAAAATACTGCGGGGGATTCGGGATGACACGGGGGAGGGTGTGCAGTGGAGGCAGCAGATGGGAGGTATCACATAAATGTCCGGTTTATGTTCACAAGTAAGACAGAGTCAGTGTCTCATTCTCTTTGTAACGCTAGCCGGGATTTTCTTCTCACTTGGTTGACTGTTGATTTTTATCCGGCTGCCGCAGATTGTCCGGGGTAAGAGAAGTGAAATCGGGAGTGGTGAGTATGACTCCGGGAGACTCCCGGAACTCCCCGGCGTCATGGGTGGTGGTGAGCGCCACTGCCGGTATCCCCGCCCGGCTGGCGGCTTCCACCCCGGCCATTGAGTCTTCGAACACTACGCAGTTCCCGGGCATCAGACTGAGCCGGTCTGCAGTTGTGAGAAACATTTCCGGATGGGGTTTGCTGTGAGTCACATCCTCCGCTCCGACTACGGCCCGGAAGTACGACCGTATCCGCAACCCGTCCAGAATATATTCGATATTGGGACCGGGAGCAGAGGTGGCGACTGCCAGGGGAATGTTCTGCTGTTGCGCCTCGTCCAGGAAGCGGTCCAGACCGGGCACCAATTCCATGTGCGGCCGGTAAATTTCACGATAGCGGGCCTCCTTTTCCGCGGCCAGCGTCTTGATTTTATCGTCAGGGAGCTCTCCTCCGATGGCCCGTTTCAGGATTTCCGGGTTGGTACGTCCGCTCAGCCGGCGGTTGAATTCTTCTTCGGTTACGGAAACACCCAGTTCTTCGAATAACTCCAGCCAGGCTTTCATATGATAGCGCATGTTATTCACAATAGTCCCATCCATATCAAAGATAAAACCGCACGCTTCAGGCATGTCACTCTCCGTCTTTCGTTGAACAGTCCATTATCGATTGTTTTGTAATCTACAAAAAGGCCGGGAGAGAGGAAATGTGTTGACAAAGGCTACCAGTTCATTTATCCGACCACTTCGTCGGGAGGCGAGACAGGGGAGAGGAGGTGTGGAGTCACAAAACCTGACGATTTCGGTAAGAAAGAGGGACAACAGTGATAGGGATAGGGCCAGGGAAACCAGGCTTCTGGGACCGACAAAGTTGGTGTCTTCGCAGGAAGGGGGGTAGTTCAGTCTTTCCTTCCCCGTTTAGTTTCGGAAGAATCAGCTATATTGGCCTGCTGTGGCCCTGGTTGCGGTATGTCTCCAGCAGTTGAGTCAATTGCCGCACGATCTCCGGCCGCTGCTGATAAAGATTTGTCTTCTCCCGGGGATCCTCCTGCAGATTGTACAGTTGTCCTTCCGGAGCGCCAGGTTCCGGATCGATTCGTCTGGGTTGGGTAAACCCGCCGGAGCCCCGTCCCAGAATGAGTTTCCAGGGACCTTTGCGGACGGCGAACATTCCATCCAGGGAGTGATGAATAGTGGCTTCCCGGATGGGTGTTTCGCGGAACTCGCCCACCAATGCCGGCAGGATGTTGTAGCTGTCTTCTCCGGCTTTGGGCGGTAGTTGTGTGTCCACGATTGCAGCGCAGGTATGCAGCAGGTCAGTCAGGCAGATGGTTTCGTCTGTGGTGGCACTGGCAGGGACGCGTTCCGGCCACCGGGCGATGAACGGGATGCGGTGACCGCCGTCCCAGGCGTCCCCTTTGATCCCCCGCCAGTCGCCGCTGGGGTAGTGTCCGTATGCCTCCATAATTCCGTACGGTTCCGGATTCACAATGCTGCGGGCCGGGGAGCCGTTATCACTGGTGACAACAATCAGGGAGATCGGAAAGAGCAC
>CAYPST010000040.1:3791-32515 GCA_964413425.1 uncultured bacterium | reverse complement strand
GAGAGAGCACTCGCAGAGAGTCACGAATTTATACTGAGTTATCTTAATAATCATATTCTTTTATTACACAATATCATGAGTATGTTTTAGTCTATTATTACAATTCGTGATCATTCCCCGACGTGTCGGGGCAGGCAGTGGTTTCTCCCACCGGGATCCCTCTCGGGATATAGTGGTCTCAAGAAGACAAAAGTTCAAAACCGCAAAAAACCCACCCGCTTCCCTGAACGAACCTCAGATGACTCCGTCTGGCCCAAAGCCGGCAGATTTCCAAAAAGAAAACACCTCGAATCGTAAAGCGAGGTTCTGCATCACTGAGTGGTGAGCAATCAGAGGGCTAACAGCTCTGCGAGGGGGCTTTCAACTCCAGAAACCTTCCGCTGTGTTCAGATGGATAACTTCCTGACAGCAGGGCAATGTACCTTCGTTGGCGTCCAATGCAGCCAACGGCCGGTGGCGCCCTCCTCCGCCATTGATCCCGCCCGGGATCTCTGGTCGGCAGAAAAAACAACAAGGCAGTCCGGACATCCAGGATTAAACTCCTTGTGAAGGGACCGGTATCGAAAAGGTGCCTGACTGAAGCAGGTGAATTCGCACAGACTGCCGGGGACAGCAGAATTATTTTGCGGATGATTTCATGCGTTTGCCGGAAGCTTTCTTCACATTGTTCCGCCTGACGTCGGCCAGAGAATATCCCTGCAGCTGGTGCTTCAACACTTCAGTTGTTTCAGTCCAAACATCATACAATACGCAGGTTTGAATAAATCCGCACTCAGAGGGGTCCAGAACACATTCATTAAGACTCACTTTCCCGTCAACCGCCTCGATAACATCTAAGACTGAAATATTCTCCGGATCCCTTGCCAGGGTAATCCCCCCGGAATATCCCCGCTCTGATTTGACGATGTGATCTCGAATAAGCGGCTTCAATAATTTGCGCAAGAACGATTCAGGAATCGCTTCCCCCACAGCAATTTCGGAGACCGTCGCTGTTTGTCCCTGATTGTAGAAATCAACCAGTGCTGCGGTTGCCCGCAAACTGTATTCTGCTGCTTTCGTGATTTCAATCATACTTCCACTCGTATTTTAATAGTTTAAATGCTCGTTCCAGGTAACCTTCGGTCACAAATTTTTTTGCAATATACATGCCAAAACAGTGGATCACTGGCTATAGTGGCAAATAAGATAAATTTAGTTACCATTGAAGACCGGATTTCTCATTTGTAGCAAGACGGGAGGGGAGGAATTCTACAAATCAAGAGAAGAGGGAGGAGATTTCAACGGACGAGGTATCTCAGCAGGCCTGCCTTTTACATTTCGTAATGAATACGGGATTTCCAGTAAATTTTCCTCCATCAACGACTTGTCTTGAAACAATTTTTCGGGCTCCCCTGTTCGCATTACTTTGCCGTTATTCATAATGACGGCACGATTGCATAATTCCAGGATGAGTTCAAGATCATGCCCGGCGATGATAGTTGAAATTTCCAGCGTTGCCAGCAGTTGAATCAGCCGCCGTCTGGCATGCGGGTCCAGATTGGTTGTCGGCTCATCCAGCACCAGAATATCCGGTTGCATTGCAAGCACGGTTGCAATGGTCACTCGTTTTTTCTCTCCGGTGCTGAGATGATGGGATGATTTCTGTTCGTACCCCGGGAGTTCAACGGCATCCAGAGCATCTCTGGCAGCAATTTCGACCTGCTCCGCACTCCAACCGAGATTTTGCGGTCCGAATACCACATCTTCGTAGACCGTTGGCATAAATAGTTGATCATCCGGATTCTGAAAAACGAATCCAACCTGTTTCCTCAATTGACGGCCGTTTTTCTTATGCAATGTTTCGCCATCAATTCGAATCGTTCCCTCACCGAATATCAGCCCGGAAAGGGCCAGCAGTGCAGTGGTCTTTCCTGCACCGTTGGGACCGACGATTCCGACCCGTTCCTTTTCCTGCACCCTCATGGTGAATCCGGATAAGGCAGTGGTACCGTCCGGATAGTGATAGGTATAGTTTGCGAACTCGATGAGGGAATTCATACCTCGCTTTCCTCCCAATCATATCCTCGCAATTGCATGGCTTGATATATCCGCTCTGATCGTTCATAACTCCGGATAATCAACATACCAAGCATACGGGAGAGGGCCTTGTAATAATGTCTTTTGGAGCCTGTCGGCGTCCGGGCTCGACTGGCTAATTCCATGCGTTCCAGTTCATCAATCAACACAAAAAAGTACCGATAAATAAATGAGAACACCTGAATGACAAATTTCGGCACTCCCAGACGCGCCAACTCGACGAGTAAGACGCGGAATTGTATCGTCGACATGAACAAAATAAGAGTCAGGATGCTGCAGAGCGAGCGGGCTGCGGTAATGCCGGCATCTGTCCACGAATGTTCCTGGAAAAGCGGAATGAACAGAATGATTAGGATGAGAAACGGGAGAAGGATCAGCATACGCTTCAAAACAAAGAGGAGAGGGAGTCTGGCAATAATTAGGGCCAGACTTACCACGAAAATATTCAGTGCAACGATCCCCCAGTTGAGCGGGACTGCCGCAAAATAGAGTAAGAGCCCCAGAAAAATGACTAATTTCAACCGGGGATTAAGGTCATGAATTGGCGTTGACAGATCCGAGTATTTATCGATAAATGAATGCCGCATAATTTCAGGTTAGACTTTCTGAAGTTCGAGTAAATCCGGACGCACGTGTTGAATTACCGTCAGCACGGAGACAGTAACAAATCCTTCCACTATGCCGGTCACCACTTGTGCGGCACCGATGCTGAGGACAGCCGCCTGCCATGGTAACCGTCCGGAAATTGCGAGTTCTCCGGCAGCGCAAATCCCTCCCGCTAACATTGCCAGGAAGGCAGCGACACCCGCCATAATGAAATCTCTCCGGATGCGATAGATCGCGTAACCGAGGAGAGAACCGCCCATGCCCAAATTTATCAGGTTGGCACCCAAAGTGAGCACTCCCCCATGCTGGAATAACAATGTTTGCAGCAAAAGGACCATCGCGATCAGGACAAAGGAGGTAAACGGGCCCAGGATGACAGCCAGCAACACCGCCCCGGTGATATGTGCCGATGACCCCGCTGCGACCGGGAAAGCCAGTAACTGGGCGGCAAACGCAAAAGAAGCCAGGACTCCCATGAGCGGAATTTTGCCCGGGGAGACAGATTGATTTATCCGGCGGAATGCCGCATACAGCGCCGCCCCTGAAATGAGATTGGTCGCGATAATCGTCCTGGTATCAAGAAATCCGTCAGGAATATGCACCGATGATTCCAGTTTCCGCTAACCGTTTCAGTAGTTTACCAACCCCGCGAATTATGACTACCGATTAATCCAGATTTTTGCCCGTGGTCGATCGGGTGAGTTCACATTGTTTCACCCCATTGGATGCCTTCAACAGATGAAACAATTCGGTGATCTTCTCTACCACCCCCCGAACAATAATGACCTCAAGACAGTTATCGTGATCGACGTGTATGTGTTGAGTTGAAAGAATGACGTCATTATAGTCATGCTGCAAATGCAAAATATCAGCGGACACATCCCGTTCATGGTGATTGTACACCATGGTGATGCTTCCGATGACCTCACTTCCGGACTCCCATTCTTCTGTGATAATCCCTTCACGAATCAGATCACGTATTGCTTCTGAGCGGGTTGTATACCCATCAACACGAATTTTTTCATCGAATTCGGTGAGGAGATCTTTTTCCAGGGACACGGTAAATCGTATTTTCGGCATTAGCGTTTATTTAATATTTTTTTTCCTATTCGTATTACGATTGTAACCTGAAACAGGAAGAGTTGCAAGACGAAATTCAATTATGAGACGACTATATCCTGTGAGGGATCCCCTTTGGGAAAGCGATACTTCGCGAAGCTCGTATCGCTCAACTTAGGAATAAGAAACCACTGAGAAGAGACAGCTCCGGTTTACAGAGAACTGCTTCGCAGGGAAAGAATGAGATGAGTAGTGGTCCCATGAGGGAGCAGACGAATGCTCTGCAGCGATGGAATCCCCAGGATCAAAGTTCTATTTCCAGTCCCTCGTAGGCTGCCTGACAGGTGATATCCGGATTGGACTCCCTCAGGAGTAACTGCGCCTGTTTTTCCATCTGGTTTACCATAACATCTGAATGTTCGGGGTCGTGATGGAACAGAATCAACGATTTCACACCGGCTTTCGCAGCAACCTCAGCGGCGAATGCATAGGAGGAATGGCCCCAATCACTTTTCTCCTCCAGTTCTGATGGGGTATACTGGGCATCGTGTATCAATATATCAGCCTCCCGGGCGAAATCAATGATTCGCTGGTTGGGATCATTATGATCGAGGTTGAGGCAGGGAACCCGTTTCTTCTTGACCTGCTCGAAATACTCGTCGGTTGCCCACATACCCAGGTTTCGACTCTGCCCGAAGGGCTGATTATCTGTGGCGTATACCAGCCGCTTTCCCTCATAGGTGATCCGATAGCCCAGGTTATAGCCGGGATGATTCAGGAACATGGTATCGATGCGAACATCTTCGATATGAAAACTCCCCTCATCAATCTTGTTAAAATTTAATTTGGCGCTCAGGTCTCCCATTTGTATCGGAAAATAGAGGGGATCCATTTGCTTTGAGAGGGTTTTTTCCAATTCCTGATTGTTCGATTCGTATCCGTAAATACTTAACTCATATCCATCCCGGAAGGCAGGAATAAAAAACGGCAATCCCTGGATATGATCCCAGTGGGGATGACTGATCAGGAGGTGGATTCTGCTGTCGGTTTGACGGCGCAGGAGGTCAAGTCCGAGCAACCGGATGCCGGTACCGGCATCGATGACCAGGGTGTAATCATTGATTCCCATTTCAACACATGAGGTATTGCCGCCATATTTTATTGTGGCAGGACCGGGAGTGGCAATGGAACCCCGCACACCCCAAAATTTCACCCACATGCATACTCCTCACAATCTCGGATTCACTGTAATATGTTGTCGCCGCTCACGATTCGGCTGAGGTGACCATGAAATCATAGTAATGGATATAGTAGTTCTCCATGATACAAGGTCCATATTCTTTAAATAAAAAAAGCGCTCCTCATCTAGTGTGATATCTATCACATTCGCTGGAATTTTTTAAGACCGATTCTCGTTCTCTCCCCCAATCCCCTGCTGATTGGAACGCCGGATAGTAAAACGCCGCTGCCACAATTCTCCGGCCAGGCAAGCCGGCTCAGGTAAATTGCGGTGCAGTCAGGTAGCCATAGGCAGCATATTCTCGCAGCATTCGATGGGTGTTAAAATACGGGGCAATGAGCGCGATGCTGTTTTTCATTTTTTCAATCCACTGGTCACGATCCCCATAGAACACCGGTATCAATTCATTCTCCAGTTTCCGGTATAAATCTTCCACATCTTCCCTGTCATCATAGGATTCCAGATCTACCATCTCAGCGTTTGGCCCGATTGCCCAGCCAGTCCGCCCGCCATGATAGCCTTCTATCCACCAGCCATCCAGGACACTGAAATTCAACACCCCATTCACCGCGGCTTTCATGCCACTGGTTCCTGAGGCTTCTCTGGGCCGCCGGGGATTATTGAGCCACACATCGCAGCCTGCCGTTAGCATCTTGCCAAGGTCAATATTATATTCCTCCAGATACACAATCGGAATTTCCTTGTTGATCTGCCTGGCGGCCTGCACAACCCGGTGAATAAGCTCTTTGCCCTGCTGATCTCTGGGATGGGCTTTGCCTGCAAAGACGACCTGCGCCTTTCCGCCCGCAATCTGCACCAATCGTTCGAGATCAGTGAAAATGAGATCTGCCCGTTTGTAAGTGGCCGCTCGCCGGGCAAAGCCGATGGTAAGCTTCTTCTCGTCAAACCGGCCCTGAGAGCTCTTCTCAATGTAGTCGAGCAATTCTCTTTTTGCCGACATGTGCGCTTCCCAGATCCGTGCACTTTGAATTTTCAACGCATGGGTGAACACGGAGTGTTCGAAATCCCAGCCCCGCAGTTCCCGGTCATACAGATCCCGAAAAGCAGGGTGGATCCAGGACGCAAGATGGATCCCGTTGGTAATGGCCGCGATATCCGGCTCCTCCAACATTTTCCGGGCCACCTTACCGTGCATCTGCGAGACGCCGTTTACGAAGCGGCTGAGTTTCAAGGAAAGATCAGTCAGGTTGAGGGCATGCCCTTCCCCTATAATACCTTCCAGGTGCTCCAGATAAATGGGATGGAGGACACGTTTTAACATATCGACGGAAAATTCATCATGCCCGGCAGCCACCGGAGTATGGGTTGTAAACACGCAGTTTTTCTTCACCTTGTCATACGAGTTATACCCTCTCTCACGGATCAACTCCAGTGCTAATAAACTGGCGTGCCCCTCGTTGAGATGATAAATCTGTCCGTTGTTAAAGCCAATATCCCGCAGGATCCGGACACCACCCACTCCTAACACTAACTCCTGGCAAAGGCGTGTATATTCATCTCCGCCATAGAGATACTGGTTCAGATTCCGGATATGTTCGGGATTTTCCGGGATGTTGGTATCCAGAAAGTAAACCGGGACCACCTGTCCGTATTTGCCAACGATTTGATACTCCCAAACTTCAATCCGGACACTGTGGCCTTCGATTTTAACCCGGGCATAGTTTGGCAGTTTTCTCAACTTATTCCGATAATCCCAGATCGCGTTTTCTTCGTGCTGCCAGCCCTCTTCATCAATGACCTGCTTAAAATACCCATTCCGCCACAGCATGGTCACACCTACCATCTGCATACCAAGATCAGCGGCAGACTTCAACGTATCTCCTGCCAGGACTCCTAATCCACCGCCATAGGTGGGCATATCACCCTCCAGGCCAACTTCCATGGTAAAATAGAATACCCATTTATTCGAATCCGTTCGTCCTGGTATCAAAGGGTCACTTGTCCTTAACTCTGGTGATTCTATCGTCACTTCGTTCATCGGTATGTAATTTCCTCAGTAGTTTTATTCGCTCAAAATGAGAACAGAAATTTAGTAGAACCATCGTGAAACACAAAAGAAATTCAGTTCGTTCGGTTTTAGCTGAGTATATTGGACTTTTTTATCACTCCACGGGGAAAAGATTCACCGACGCCTGCTGCACCTTCCGGTATTTTTTTCCTGCGCTTCATTACCCGATTAATGCACACTATGTGTCAAAAACGGGGAGAACCTACGGAGCCTGACTATCGAATGAAACCGATGGGAATACGCCACCCTGTTTACTCGCTTAGTTTCGATCATTTCCCCTGATTAAACTAAACAACAACTCACGAACCCTTTAATTTTATGGAGTACACAGTCCGATGGCTGTTCTCCGGGCAAACTACATGTGCGATTGTGGTATGCATTTGAATCAAGATCCCAGTCCGTGGTTGTTGTTCATCATATATCAGGAATTCAACGTGCTGCTATACTCTGTGCCGCTTTTCATCTGCGGTGTGTTCTTTGTCGTTGCCTTTCATTTAATGCAAATATTATACCCGTTTTATACAAATACTGGCATATCGTCAGCGATTTATCTCAATCAGACCTCCGTGAAGTGGATTCGTTGCAAGCGGTATTTTAGTTATATCTCTTGAATATGGCCAATTTTCAGATCACGTAAATATCCATTTTTTCCTCACGGCATCCCCAATTTCTCCCTCTTGTTCTGTAAAATTATACTGACAGGGTATCGACTGTGATATAATAACTTTTCGAATATAACTATTCTGTGTACAAGATCAACCAATCGGTGGAAAAAATTCGCTGTGGTGCTATACACTGCGCAGTACTTACATCGCCTGTTCAGATAGTTCCAATTCTCAGAGAGGTGAGTATATCGACAGACTCCATCGGTCAGAGGGGTAATCATCGGTGGAACGCAAATAGTACTAGTCTTCGTAACGTTTCTTCTGCTTTTTCAACTCCACCATCAACGACTCTAACGGAGGCACTTCATCAAATACGGCGCTGCCAATGTATTGATTCGCTCCGGATTTGTAAATCTGGCTGATTAATGTGATCAGTTCCTCCGGCAGGGGCTCCGGGGAGATGCGACAATACGATTTCCAATCCGGATCGTCGTGTTCGGCCGCTTCTTGTTTCGCCCTGTCCACTTCGGCAACCCAGTCCGGCTGCAGATGTTTATGCGCCTGGCGTAAAATTTCCTTGCTGACCTGTTCATCGTTATACAGAAACCGGTTCTCATCGAAGGTGCCCAGCACGTCAACCAGTTGGATCGTATTCTGATACTTCATGGCTTCGATTTTCCCGTCATAATGTTGAAAGCCGGCTGCATCAGCTTTTTCCGTGATAAACGCATTGGTTACGCGCGCTAATTCCAATAAATCATCAAATTCATCTCCGGAAAGGCCGGCTATTCGCCGGGCTTCCGTAAACGATATTGCCCGATCTGTGCTTTCCAGTTTGGTGGTAAAATCGTATACCGGTTCCGTAAACATGTCTCCCGGCTCGGGTTCCCTGGTCAGATTGAATGACTCAAGAATCGCATCGAATTGTGCCGGATTCCCTCGGGCGTTATCCAGCCGTCTAAATAGTGAACTTCCTCTGGGGGCACCATTCCGAAAAATAATTTCCACCGGCAGGAGGTAATGCGGATGGTCATTTTGATATGCGATGTAATCATCATCTATGGGAAGCACTCTGGTTAAATAAACGTACATGGTCTCCACTGGTTCCTCAGGAATAAAATCTTCCGTGTCGGTGCGTTGGGCCGAATAGAGAGAGATGAAATGAGAAGGAATTCCAGCCTTGCGTAATTCGACGAAGTTGTAACCGGCCATCATATTCAGCGCCACGCCTTTCCCTGGGATTTGATCCGGCATTTCTCCCCAATCAAACACCGAATAGCGATCTGAAAATATAAATTTCCCCACGCCCAGTTCCTGGTTGGTTGGTGCTTTCAGCACGGTCAGATCTTTTACACTTCCCATTGAGAACTCCTTTTTCTTCAGTGATTGAAGGTTCCTTGTTTTTTACCGATATAATATTTTAAATTTATAAAATTCTCAGGAGAGTTACTACAAATTCAATTGTAGCATAGATCACACACCGGTTCGATTCGGATTACAGTTGTTGATTTTCCTTGATAATTCTGAAAGTCGGAGTAATTTAGGATAAAAAGAAATGGATCACTTACACCAGGAGTTACGGATGAGAATTTGGATCGTTGGCGTTTTTATTGTATCACTCCTATTCATGCCACTGATTCAAGCCCAGGAAAATTTACCTGAGTCTCGTGAAGCTGTGCTGGTTGAAACCACATCCCCTTCCGAAGTCATGGTGCGGGCGAAAGGTATAGGGCATCACGATCCCAGGGGATTCTTCAGAAGACCGGATCCCGAAATCATGAACCAGCGCGCTGAAGCCGATGCTCTGAAGAGTGCATTTTACTTTTTGCTGTATAATGCGGATCCGCCGATTCTGCAAACCAGTCAGGAGCAATCCAAATTTGAGGTGTATCAGGACTCTTTTTTCGAACCGGAGAATCTGAAACAATTTGTCTCCTGGATCAGTCCCAACTATCAGAGCAGGGTTCGGGTTGATAAGACCACCATCAAACTGGAGCAGACGTTTAAAATCAACAAGCGGCTCCTGGTGGATGATCTGGTCCGGAGAACCATTGTCGCCGCCCGGGAAGATATCATTGAAAAGATTGGTTTACCGATGATTATGGTGCTTCCGGAATCTCCGGGCGAGACCAGTCCGCTGGACCGCCTAACGGATCCCCGGTACAGAAAGGGCGCGGAAGTCATCGAATCGTATCTGACGTCCCGGCAATACGAAGTACTGGTACCTGAACAGGTGCAGGCGACCAATTCGATGCAGCAGACCGCCGCATTCATGTCTGGCATGGCTGACGATTTTTCGTATCAGCTGGCCCTTTCCATTGGCAGTGATATTTACGTCACCTACACGGTGAACCTCGAAAACAGAAAAATCGGTACCACCAAAGTATCAAAAGCCAGTGCGGGAGTCCGGGCCTACGAAACGACGACTGCCCGGTTGCTGGGTTCGGAAACCGGCTATTCGGAAGAACGACCCGGCAGCGAACTCGCCCTGATTGAAGAAGCCATGAACAATGCCATAGATAACATGCTCGGGAAAATTACGGCGTACTGGAAAAGTGATCTTGTGGCCGGCATCCAATATAAAGTTATCTTCAGTCTCAGTGATATTTTTGACGGGTCAGCAGCAGAAGACATCACCTGGGGGATATCCGATATTTTCCAGGAGATGACCACCAATTACAAGGAGAACGTGATCACCGATCAGACCCTGGATTATCTCATCTGGTGCAGTCCGGAACAATACCAGCGGTCATCCGATGTGTATCGCTCACTGAAGGAACAATACCTGAATGCCGGTCTGCCGGGGGATCTGGAACGCAGTGCCATCAACCGGAAACTCCTGCTGCTTAATATAAAGGGGTAAACGATGCGTACAACCTTTTCGATCCTGCTGGGCAGCTTTCTTCTTTTTTGCTGCGCTTCGACTTCCTCCGAAAGTTTGCAGCAAACTCCCGCCTGGATCACAACTGTGGAACAGGAGTATCCCGGGAGTTTCTATATTACCGGAATAGGGATCCATGAGGAACTGGATGCGGCGAAACAACAGGCAAAAGCGGAAGTCGCCGCCCAGATTCGCAGTACGGTCCAATCGGAAATCACGGATATCGAACAGGAAATCAGTGTGGAGGGGGAAACGACTTCCCGGAGCGATATCACCCGGAAGATCCGGGAAATTACCGATGTCACGGTGTCCGGGATTACGTATCCCAGAACGGACACTCGGAACGGGAAGTATTACGTGCTGGCGGTACTGGACAAACAACAATATCTCCAGGACATTCAGGTGAAGTTAGATGATCAGGTTAAAGCACTGGTGGAGTTGCGTTCATCGATCGGCGAGCAGCTTGATCAGGGCGGTCTTCTCACTTCCCTGGAAAATTTTAACACCCTTTCCGATCAGATCGAGGAATTTGTGAGTCTCAGAAGTATTTATAACGCGGTGAGCTCCACTCCTTATGCCAGCACTCCGGAATTTACCTTGAATGCCATCTGGACGGAGCTGGTATCACTCACCCGGACGGTTGATATTTCAATTATGGGTGGACAGAATCAAACCGCCCGGTTAGGAGAATCGTTATCCCAGGCAGTTACTGCCAGAGTCACGTACCAGCGGGGCGGTTTTAGAATTCCCGCCATCGGAATTCCGGTGGAGTTCCGCAACAGTGACGGAAGCGTGATCGCCCGAAAGAGTACAGACGACAATGGGGAGGCATCCGCCTCAGCGGAAGCCCTGCCCGGGGAGTCTCCGCATCAGGGACGGGTTGAAGCAGTATTCGGTTCCATGCCGTTTCCGGTGCTGCGGCAAAATTTACGCATGAAATCTGCCACCACAGAGTACAGCATCAGCCGACCCGCCTATACCTTCGCCGTGCAAATTGTCGCCGACAGGGAATCCAGGACGTTCATGGAAAATCTCCGAAATGGATTAAGTGACCTGGGATACGCTATGCAGGACGAGGCACCGGTGATACTGCGGGCAGAACTCTCTGTGAGCAACACCAGAGAAGTCTCCGGATTTGCCGGGAAACAATATCTGGCCGAGGCGAAAGCCACTGTGGCTCTGGTGAACCGAGAGAGCGATACTATTCTGGGGCAAACCGAATTTTCCGGGCGCGGACTGTCCAACCAATCGAGCGAGCAGGCAGAAACCATGGCATACGACAGAATTGAAGTGACAAGAAACGGCTTGACCAGACTGATTGCCAATGCCGACAATCAATTACAGATGATTTATAAGGACCCAAATTGAGCGATTTATTTCCATAAATCGCTCAACTTAGGAAGGAATAGTTTCCCAAAATCCATTCATTTGCGTTATCCGCTCACCCTGACCTCTCCGGATGATCCTATATCAAGTTGATATAGTCAAATATCATATTTATATACTATCACCATTCCTCTTACTAATGCTATATTACTGAAATTACTGTATTTATAGCATTTACATGCGCCTGCCTTTTCGTCAATCCATCCCATGGCATAACGCTTGCTTTAATTATTGACTGAACATGATAGAAGAGATTCATACGATGAAAACGCGAGTGTGAATGAGGTGATAATCGCATGAAGAAACTATTGCGAAATCTTTTCGATGTGATACTCTGTCTGCTTTTTGGAGTCTTCTGGGTTGGTGCGGCCGCGGCAACAGCTGTACCACAAACACAGGATAACCATCAAACAGGCTTCGAACCCAAGGTAAAGCCAACGGTCGAAATCCGGAAAACGACTCGATCCATCACCATCGATGGCGACCTGGACGATCCCGGATGGAGGGATGCGGTCCAGGTGAGCGGATTCTCGGAGGTCGAACCCGGGGATCAAACCAAACCCCTGGTGGAAACCGAGGTGCTGTTAACATACGATGACCAGTATTTATACGTCGCATTCATCGCGTATGACGATCCGGCAAAAATCCGGGCGTCGCTGCGAGACCGGGATGAGGGTTTTGCCGATGATTTTGTCGCCATCCTCCTGGACACCTATGGCGATGCGACCTGGGCGTATGAAATATTTGCCAACCCTTATGGCGTTCAGGGAGACGGCAGAATGGCATCCGGGAACGAAGAAGATATGGGATTTGATCTGATGTACAGCACCGACGGTAAAATCACCGACCGGGGTTATCAGGTGGAGTTCGCCATTCCGTTTCGAAGTCTGCGGTTCCCCCAATCCACGAACCACACCTGGCGGGTGACCTTTGCCCGAAACCATCCCCGGGAAAACCGGCGTCTGTATTCCTGGGCCACTGTCAGCCGGGATAATCCCTGCCTGCTGTGTCAGCTGGGATATCTGACAGGACTCCAGGGTATCACCCCGGGACGAAACCTGGAATTCTTTCCGGAATTCATTTCTTCCCAGTCCGGCCAACTTGCCAATGGGGATGATCCGGAATCTCGTTTCGAAAATTCAGCGGTCACCGGGGATGTCTCCCTGGGCGTCAAGTACGGCATCGCCTCCAATCTCACGGCCGATCTTGCCCTCAACCCGGATTTCAGCCAGGTGGAGGCGGATGCGGCCAAAATCGATGTGAACACTACGTTCGCGCTGTATTTTCAGGAGCGCCGCCCCTTTTTCCAGGAAGGCAGCGATCTCTTCAGTACACCGATTGATGCGGTCTATACACGATCTATCAATGATCCGTCAGTGGCAGCAAAATTGACGGGGCGTTTTGATCATCTGAATGTTGCCTATATCGGTGCTCTGGATGAACAAACGCCCATCATCCTCCCCTTTGAAGAGCACAGCAATACCATCGGCAGCGAACGGGCGCTGCGCAGCTACTCCAATATTCTCAGACTGAAGCGCACATTCGGCGAGGAGTCATTCGTCGGATTTCTGGCCACCGACCGGCGTTTACTTCAGAATGGCTCCGGATCCCTGTTCAGTACAGATGGTACCTTTCGTTTCCTGCAAAATTACCGGTTTGACTGGCAGTTCATCGCCAGCCATACCGGAGAACCAGATGACACATCTCTGACTTCCGATGTGGATCCTGTGCAATTCGGAGATGCCGGGTACTCGGCAGCCTTTGATGGTGAAAAATTCTGGGGCCATGCCATGTATGTGAATTTCGTGCGGCAAGCAGAGCACTGGGGATTTGATGTTGATTACCGGGAATTCACCCCGACCTTCAGAGCAGCCAACGGATTTGTCACATCAAATAACAGGCGCCATATTAACGGCGGGACCAGCTGGACCTTTTACCCAAATACTAAATGGTTCGAGCGATTCGGGGTGGGAATCAGAGCCCGGCGAGCCTGGAATTACAATGGAGAATTCAAGGAAAACCACATCGGCCCGTATATATGGAGTCGGTTTATTGGCCAGACCTTTATGAATTTAAGCTACAGAGTCGAAAAGGAGCGGTTTCAGGAAATTACCTTCTCCGGACTGCGGACGTGGGACCTTTTCCTTCGGTCCAACTTCAGTGATATGATTTCGGCGGGCGGCGGATTTGCATGGAGTCGAGAAATCGCCCGGAACGAGGAACCGCCCATTATCGGGATATCCCGTTCACTTTTTCTGTCGCTGGACCTGAAACCGATGGATCGGCTGATCATCGGAACCTCTTACAACTCCTTCAATCTCAGACATCCCGATGATAACTCGTCCATCTATAAAGGATATGTCCTCCGGAACCGGGTTAATCTCCAGATCACCCGGAATCTGCACCTGCGGCTGGTCACTCAATACAATGATTTCAATCAAAGGATCGATCTGGATCCACTGCTCACCTATCGGATCAACGCGTTCTCTGCGATTTATCTGGGCTCTACCCATGATATCCAGGAATTCGAGGGCTCTTCGAATTATACCCAGACTTCACGGCAGTACTTTCTGAAGGTGAAATACCTGTTTCAGCTATAATCGGAGCTCTGAATAACACGTCCCGTAGGGATCCCTCCGGGACAGATGGACACAGAAACAAAGGATGACCACAGATAAACGACGAAGAAAAGAGTAAAGAGAAAAGAGTTAAAGAGGCCCTGCCCCGCCCCCCCGAAATAGCACACATCCCATAGAAGGGATCCCGTTGGGAGATGGATACAGAAAAACAGATCACCACAGATCCTCCGCTCCACTCGCCAACGTATATAGGTGCATGTATATATAAGGAGGCAGTGATTTTGATAAACACCCTTGAATCAACAGGAAATCTTTGACAAAGATTTCCTAATGCCACCTTCCACCTCTATGCACCTATATCCTTATGTACCCGGTGATGTGTGGTTGCGGGGACTCTTATACTCTTTTCTCTTTACTCTTTTCTGTTTTCAATCCGTGTCCATCCCCTGTTTCCGTGTTCATCTCCCAACGGGACAGGCTGTGTGCTATGTGAATCTAGAGTGCCCATCCCGGCCGGTATTCGTTCTGGCGGGCCATCCACTCGTTGGCTTCCGGCAGGTTGGTCACCTGCATGTTCTCGCCGTCCCATTCCAGTTTCATATTCCGGTCCTGGAACTGAATGGCTACATTCCCGAGCAATGCTATCTCGGTTAACGGGCCGGCATAGTCAAAGTTAGAGCTGGCCTGACCACCGGTTTTGGCCGCTTCAATCCAGCCCTGATAGATGCCCGGTGATCGCGGAATGGTTTGCGGCGGTGGTTCGAAGTCCTGCATTTTTGTCTCAGGAATAATCCGGGGATTTCGCCCGTAACATCCGCACATGATAGATCCGTTTTCTCCGACCAGCAGCACGCCGCCGTCCTGATCGCCCATCATCCGGCCCGGTTCCAGTTCCGGGGGGCGCTCCGGCATCATACCGCCGTCATACCAGGTCAATTTGGCGGGCGGCATATCCTCTCTGGCAGGAAATTCATAGTGGACCACCGAAGCCAGGGGATAGGTCTCGTTATTAAACGGAGTCGAGTAGGCGTGGACAGTGTCCGGGTCTCTCAGTTTCAACGCCCAGACCGGCGTATCCATAATGTGACAGGCCATATCACCGATCGCCCCACATCCGAAATCCCACCAGCCCCGCCAGTCATGCGGTGCATAGGCGGGATGATAAGGCCGATACGGCGCCGGTCCGACCCACACATCCCAGTTGAGCGTTGATGGTACAGCCGGAATTTCCGGGGGTTTGGCTATGTGTGCTCCCTGCGGCCAGTAGCCCCTGGGTCGGTTCGTCCAGGCGTGGGCCTCCCGCACGGGCCCGATGGCTCCGCTCCAGACCCACTCGCAGATCAGCCGGTTGCCTTCCCAGGAGTGCCCCTGGTTCCCCATTTGCGTGGCCACACCGGCCTCTCTGGCCGCCAAAGTGAGTTTACGTGCTTCCTGGATTGTATGCGTGAGCGGCTTCTGCACGAAGACGTGCTTCCCCAACTGCAATGCCGACATGGCAATAATGGCATGGGTGTGATCCGGTGTGGTGACGGTCACCGCATCGATTCCCTTTACCTGTTCTAGCATGCGGCGCCAGTCCGTGTACTTGGGAACCGAGGGAAACTTCTCGAACGTCTCGGAGGCCCGCACCGCATCGACGTCACACAGCGCGACGATATTTTCCCCGCTTACTCCCGCCACGTCGGTGCGGCCCTTCCCGCCACAACCCACACTGGCGATATTGAGCGTATCACTGGGGGCCTGATATCCGGCACCGCCCAGTACCTGTCTGGGAACAACATACGCTGCAGCCAGCGTCGTACCGGCAGATTTCAGAAAATTCCGTCTGGAGAGGATCTTTATATCTCTTGCGGTTTGAGTAACTGATCCATCCATGGTGTTATCCTTTCTGTGTATAACTGATTCTTCCCGGTTTACTTACGGTTCGAGCCCCATTTCCTCTCGAAGAATTGCCCATCGATCTCTGGCCTGGCATACGACAAAAGGCCCGGAACCATAAAATTGTCCATGGTTAGTTTCCCGGCGATCCCGAGCAGAGCGGCTCCTTATGAATCACTTTGCTGAAACAAGAGTTCCAACAACGCCTCCCCCTGGGAGAAATCCGGAACGATGAAGTGAGCCCCGGCTTTAATCAGGCGCCCCCGTTTCGTAGTATTCACCCCGTGGCGCCGCACCTCGTCACTGGCAATGCCCACCGGGATCCCCTGTACTTTCCGGCATTCCCGAATCTCCACCGGTCCGTCGCCGAACACCACCAGTTCCGATCCTTCCAGCTGGTTGTCCCGGATGATCGCATCGATCACCATCTTCTTGGAGTACTGCTCCACATCCCCCACCGCTCCGTAGATCCCCCCGTCAAACAGATCCGCGTAGCCCAGAATGTCGGCTTCGTTCTCCACATCCTGGCGGTCAGTCCCGCTGGCCAGATACAACGTCACGCCCTGCTTTTTGACCTGCTGCAAAAATTCCACTGCCCCTTTGATCGTGTAATCGCTGCGATCCAGCTGCCCGTTCCGGAATTTGGCAATGCGCTGATTCACCATCTCCATCAACGCTTTGTTGTACATCTCCTTATACCCGTGTTTATCCAGGATTTCCTCGTCCGGCACGAGCCCGAATTCTTTCACCATGTCAACCAACGTGTCCATCTGTACAATCGTCTGGATGCCGGTGGATTGATCGATGTAGTCCCGCACCTGGGCCTGCACCTCTTCGAACAGCCGCTGATCAGCCGATGTATACAGGTCTCCCAGGATGGCTCGCATCATCACCGGTTCCATGATCTGCTCCCAGCCCTGCCGCAGCACGCTGATGGTGCCGTCGTGATCGAACACGGCGTGTCGGATGCGGCCCAGGTCCAGCGTCTCCGGATCAACACAGCATTCGATTTCGGTCTCTGCATAATACTGCGCCTGTCTCGGGTTCGCCGCCAGTTCCGGCTGATACAGATAATCGGGATCCCGGCTCACCTCCAGAATTTCCTCTCCGGAGGCCGTGCCGGTCCGGAACCGTTTCTGCACGGTCACCGCCGCCGCAAAGTTCGCAAACTCCGCCGCTTCCGTCGGTGAAATCCCTGCGGCCAGACAGAGGCTCACCGCACTCAACGAGGTATCCCCGGCGCCGACCGGATCCAGTTTTTTCATCAGCTGGATCCCCGCAATGTCGTGCAGGCCCTCGTCATCGGCGACCAGCATACCCCGGGGACCTCTGGTGATAATGAGGGGTTTGTGTGCCCGGGCATACAGGTTTTGGGTATACTCCCGCAGCTGATCCAGGGGAATGATGTCATCCGGTTCGGCGTCTACCCCGTTGAGATGCGCCGCTTCCACATCGTTGCATTTCCGGATGATATGCGTGAACTGATCCCCGTAATGCCGGGAATCCAGCACGATAACCTTCTCCTGATACCGCTTGAATAACGCATTCGCCCCGTCGATGAAGGCCTGGTGATTCAGACTGCCGGGTACCTGCTGATTGAAGATGACGGCATCGGCCTCCTGGATCTCCTGCTCCAGGGCCGAAAGAAGGGCCTCATCCGTGGCGGGAGCGCGCGCATTGAAAAATCCGAAGTCAATCCGGGGTTGCTCTTCCTCCTCCAGATAGCGCTTGGCGAAGGTGATGGTATCGAAGTGCTCCTCCTGGATCACAAAATGCTCGGTGTTCACCCCTAACGCATGCAACTGCCGGACGAGTTCCCGGCCGAAAATATCATCGCCGATGGCGCCGATTACTCGAATAGACCGGGGCTCCAGTGCCGCCAGATTGGCCACCACATTGGAGGCGCCGCCCAGGGAATAGTAGTGCCGCTGCACCGCCTGGGCCTGCTTCCCGGTTTCCACCGAGACTTCGCTGCCCCGGGGATCCAGCATCCAGTAAGCGTCCAGGGCGAAATCTCCATACACCGCAATAGACACCCCATGTATGTTCTCCAGAATCTCTTGAACCCGCTCCGGTGTCATGTCTCCTCCGTTGCTTTGCTATTCCACGTCGCTGAAGTGCTGATCGATCCGTTCACAGATGATGTGATAGGCCAGCTGATGAATCTCCTGGGCCACATTGGTCGCGTCGGTCCGGGCACACAGGCAGACATCCGCCCGTTGTTCCAGCGGACTGGCGGTCTTCCCCGTGAAGGCGATCACCTGTGCTCCTTTCTCTCTGGCGACGTCAACAGCCGCCAGGATATTGGACGAGGTGCCGCTGGTGGAAAACGCCCACAGGAGATCCCGGTCGGTCACCAGCGCCTCCACCTGGCGGGTAAATATGTCATCATAACTATAGTCGTTTCCGATGCAGGTGAGCACGGAGGTATCCGTAGTCAGCGCCACAGCCGGTAAGGGCTGCCGGGTGCGGCGAAACCGGCCCACCAGTTCGCCGGCAATGTGCTGGCTGTCCGCCGCCGACCCACCGTTCCCGCAGAGATACACACAGCCGCCGTTCTGTACACATTCCATAATAAGTGTACTGATCTGCTCAACCACCACAGAACCGGTTGCGCTAAAAGTTTCCAGCGCCTCTTTGTGTGCCGCAATGGCATCTGCAAATGTATTATCCACTACTCGCTCCGTTGTCCCACTGGTCCATAATCAACGCGTACAACAGCGGAACGGTTTGCACCTGGTTCCCCTGCACATAATACCCGATACCCTCAAAGGCGTCCGGGATGCGGGTGACCACGCTCTTCTGATCCCGGTAATAATAATGGGTATCGGATTCATCGGTCATCTTCTCCGGGGCATAATCCCGGAGATCGAAGTCCGCTGACACGATACCGTGGGGCGCCGCCCCGGTGTTGGCGGCCATGGAGACGGCTTTCAGCAGGACCTCCGGCCCGGTGACCGCGCTGCCCACATTCAAGATCACGCCCCCTTCAGTTAACTGTGCCACCTCCCGGGTATACATGAGAAAATCGCGGCCCGAGCAGCCCCCTTTGGCCCGGCCGTCAAACGAGGGATGCTGATCCAGGACATCCGTGCCGATGCCCGCATGGATGGTCAAGGGGATGGCCGCCTGATAGCACGCATGGATCACACTCACGTCCGGATACCGGAATGCGGTCGGCGCATCCGGGCGCCCGGCGATCTCCAGCACTTCGGCGCGAAATGCCGGATCCGCCATCATCCGGCCCAGCGATTCCCCGAGGCCCAGGCGATACTGATCCCCCAGCTGGATGGCCGCATTCTGATAGGCAAACTCATAGGCCATGCCGAACCGGCCCTGTTCCAGTGCCTGCGGCACATCCTCGCTGGTTTCGCCGAACAACGCCAGTTCGAAATCGTGAATCGCCGTGGCCATCTGGCCGGCCACCAGGGTCACGATACCCCGGTCCACCAGATCCGCCAGCAGCCGGCCCAGCCCATTCTTGATGAGATGCCCGCCGGTGAACCAGATCACCGGATGACCCGTGCGACGGGCGGCGACGATCTGATCCGCCACAATGTGGACCAGATCCCGGGTTTCGGTATCGAGATCAATCTCCGGGGCATCCACCTGCTCGGGCAGTACGATATCGTCCAGCGTCACTTTATTCTGCCGGGTCCGCACCGGATAGGTGGCGATCCGGCTGGCGTCAAAGATGGGATACCGGCCCTGATAGTCCATCATACGCTGCGGCCTCCCTCCCTAGAGTGTTTCGCGGATTTTCTTCAAGCGTTCAATGGTTTCAATCATACACCGGATGGTGTGATAATTCACCTTCCAGGAATGGCTCATGTGGGTCCAGATCACCTCGCCCTTCCGCGAGAGGAGCGGCCACCATTCGCCCACCTCGTGATGAATCATCTTGTCGAACACGAACCGGTGCACATTCTCATAGGCCTGCCAGTATTGCTCGTCTTCGAACATCAGATACGCCTCCAGCATCCCGATCATCACTTCCGCCTGCTGCCAGAACTCTTTCTCCCGGTCATACACCCCGCCGCTGTGGGGGCCTTCCACATAGACACCGCCGTATTCGTCATCGATACCGTTGGCCACCACGTGGTCGAAAATCGTCCGGACCAGCTCCCGATACCGGCTCCGATCCTGCCCCATCACATCCATGGCCCGCAGCAGCAGCCAGGCGAATTCCGCGTTGTGGCCGGCCGAGGTATTATCTTCCGGATGGTCCTTCACGCCGTCCTCGGTGAACCGGTCCCACCCCCACACAATATCGAATTTAATCTGCGGCGCCACCTGCCAGTCGATGGTAAACTGCGGAATACCCGTGCGGTATTCCGGATGAAGGATCCGGTGAGTGAGAATGTCAATAACTTCCTGCAGGGTCCGGTGATGAATGGTTTCCCCGCTGGCCTCCAGGAGCCAGGTGAAGGCTTCCATCAGATGCATGTGCACGTCCAGGGTCTTCCGGTCCCCGCCCTGGGAGCCGGGGCCGCAGACGTCCCAGTTCCGCTCGAACATTTCAAAGTACCCGCCGTACATGGTGTCGGTGGCATATTTCTTCACCAGGTCGAACACCCGTTCCGCGTATTCCAGCCCCGCCGGATCATCGGTCGCCATGGTATATTCACTCAGCGCATAGATAGTAAACCCCAGGCCGTACATGATCTTTTTCTCGATGGTGATATCGCCCCGGCGGTCCGAGAGCCAGTAGAACCCGCCATACTCGTCGTCCCAGAACTTGTCCAGGAGAAAGTCCACCCCGTGTCTGGCGAACTCGGCACACACGCCGTCCCCGTACCCGTGCCGGTGGGCCGCAGACATGGAATAAATGGTGCGGGCCTGCGCCAGCATCGACTTCTCATCTTCCCCGGAATCATTCCCGTCCTGGTCGAAATGGGTGATGAATCCTCCGTGCTCCGTATCCTTGCAGCGGTCCAGCCAGAAGGGGAGCAGCTTGGTTTCAAAATATTCCTGCGCTTCCTCGAGATAAGACTCAGCGGTCGCTTTCTTCATAATACACTATCCCTGCTTTATGTTAAGTTGATGCCTTGAGAGTCAGGCACATAGTTACCATTTATGGCGATTCGATATACGGCACATACTCCCGGATACCTTCCTGCGCTGAATACTCGGCTTGAAATCCCAGTTGATTTTCAGCCCTCCTGGTATCCGCCTGGGTATGTTCCTGATACATTCCTTTATAGGGATTCTCAAAATAGTCAGGTTCCAGAGAGGTTGCCAGCGCTTCGTTCAGATAGTCCACCAGTTGATTGAAACTTGTCGGGATCCCGGTTCCGACATTATAGATTCCACTGGGTGCTTTTAGCGCTTTTTCATTGGCCAGCACACAATCTTTGACATAGATATGGTCCCGCTTCTGCTCGCCATCGTGGAAGATCCGGGGGCGCTTCCCGGCCTTCATCTGCCGGGTGAGATGATAGATCATGCTGGCCGGACGACCCTTATGCGCTTCATATGGACCGAACACATTGAAATAACGCAGCCCGACTATATGCATGGAATCAAACAGGTTGGCCGCAATTTCGTCCATCCGGAGCTTGGATTCTGCGTAGGCGCTCATGAGGTGCTTTTCCTGATCTTCGTGCTGCGGTGCCGGTCCGTTCCCATACAGACTGGCCGACGAGGCATAGATGAGTTTGGCATCTTCGGATAAACTCAAATCGATGACCCGCTTAAAGCCTTCGATATTATTCCGGAGGGTCTCATCATCATCCGGTTCCCTGGGATCTGTGATGGCTGCCTCATGGAATATGGCATCGAACGGCCCCTCCAGGGAGAACGCCCGTGAAACGTCCAGGTCCAGCGCAATGCCGTCAAACTCTGCCAGATTCTCCCGGACACCCGTTCGGAAATTATCCACTACCACCACATTGTGACCTGTCTGTTGGAGTGCGAGAGCCAGATTCACGCCGATGAAGCCTGCTCCACCTGTCACTAAGCATCGCATAACACTTATTCCGTGATCTCGTTTCCGTATTCCCGGAGGATTTTATCAATCAGGATGGTGGTTTTCACCCCCTCAATCATTGGAAGAAGATGAATTCTCCCACCGTGTGCCCTCACGGTCTCTGCCTCGATACAATCCTCTCCGTACTCGGCACCATTGGTGTGGACATGCGGTTTGATTTTCTCCAGCCAGGGCATGGGGACCGGCTCGTCAAAGGTGAATACATAGTCCACGCAGGCAAGTGCCGCCAGCATTCTGGTGCGCATCTCTTCCGGATTGATCGGACGATTCGGACCTTTATACGATTGCACAGACTTATCCGAATTTACCCCCACTATCAATACATCACCCTGCTTTCCGGATTCGAACAGTCCGATGACATGCCCGATGTGTACAATATCATAGGAGCCGTTATTGGTGACGATGGTCTTGCCTTCCGCCTTGAGCTGTTCGACCAGCGGAATCAATTCATCCAGTGTTTTGATTTTTGCTTCTATTTCTGGCTGGCTGTCGATGCTGATCATAAGCCCTACCGGATTAAACGTTTGGTTCAATGATTGATTAAAATAATAAATTTGCTTGTTATAATTAATACCTAAGTTGAGCGAGACGAGTGTCTCAATGAGATCCTTCTGGGACAGCAAAGTATTGGTTTACTTAGGGATAACCTCGACCTGGAAAATGTGTGGGTTCATCCCGTTGTACCGGGAGAAGGCGAAAACTTACCTTCTCTTCGTCAATTGAGGGATTTATAAAAATACATCACTCAACCTGGGTAATACCAATTCTTTTTACCATTTTTGAGAGTGTTTAAAAACAGGGGTTATTCCTACAGCGCTGAACACAATTTACATGAATTATATATTGAACAGACATACCTGAAAATTATTAGAGCGCCTGAGAGTATTCTTCATTTTTTCTCTGTGTCCTTGGCGGTCTTCGCGATCTTCTATGCGTTTTCCAAACAACCTCAGTTTTATAATCTGATATGTTTCCGTCTGGCTATCACCGGTTGTTGTGTATGAATATCCATTATTCAAAACTACAAACAGTATTAATGGAACAACTATACCATGTAATATTCGTCTCTTTTGGGACTGAATGTTCGAATTATTGTGTGAAGCTAAATAACTTATCTTGATACCAGCTATGATTACGGTTAATATTGTAAGCCTCAGAGTGAGATAAAAAGTAAGGGATGATTACATGGATTCAAAAAGACAGCTGGGTATGATTGTGGCCGGAGTGTTGCCTGTACTCCTTATTCTTTCCTGCATCACCACAGACGGAACATCTGATAGCTCGAATGGAAACGGACTAACGTCATCGAGACGCGCATTCAACGAACTGATCTTTATTGATCACGAAAATTTGAGATACGTGGAAGACGAGGAACTCACGCACTTCCAAGTGAATGAGATCAAACGCAATATGGATGAAGCGGGGAGGCGCGGAGTTCATACGTATTTGCTTTTCGCTAAGGAAACTATGGAAGCCATGCTCACCTACGATTTTACGGTGGAAGGCATCGGACACATTGGTGCACAGGCATTTCCGGAAAACAGCGAGCATCGCAGGGAGGCGGTCCGTCTCCGGAAAGCGCTGCGGGAGGTGGTGGAATACGCCGGCCAGCAGGGCATCGGGCTCTATTTTCATAGCAATCAGTTTATTTTTCCTGATGAGGTGCTGGAGGTGATCAAACCAGCGACCTGGGGGACTGCAGTTTGCCCTGGGAGGGAAGCAACCTGGGAAGTCTACCGGGGCAAAATCAAGGAATTCGCATCCTTGTTTCCCGAACTGGCTGGTTTGCAAATCACCGGAGATGAAACCCAGGTAAGTGTCTTATCATGTGATTGTCCCGAATGCCGGATGATTGAATTCCCTGAGCGGGTACGCTTACTCACCAATGCAACAGCAGAAGTAGCCAATAAATATGGTATGGAGGTTCAGATGCGCACGTGGCAGCGCATGGGTGAGCTGGGGGATCCAGGCCAGATGCAACAAGGAATTCTGGATAATGTGAGTTTTTCCATTAAGAACACTGATGGAGATTTCAGAATAGCCCATGGGTTAGACAGCGAGTTTTTACAGGCAGCGGTTCCGGAACGCATAGTGTGCGAATTCGATGCCTGGCGGGAATATACAGGACATAATTATTTTCCGTGCTATATGGGAGATATCTGGGCGCCCCGGTTTCAATTCCTCCGGGGTCAGGGGATTCAGCGCATAGCCGTGCGACTCATGTGGAATTCCAATAAGAACCCCATCTTTGATCGACCTTGGGGGAATTACCTGAACCTCTACGCCTTTCTGCAATTCAGTGAAGATCCGGGTCTGGATGGGCAAACCGTGCTCCGCATGTTTGTCGAAGAGCACTACCCTGAAAGCGCCTGGCAGCCTGCCATGGAGTTGTATAACTATTCACCAGAATTTCAGCGGACAATGCTGTACATCAAAGACACAGTGTATAATGCCAATCATTCCAGGGTGCAGGATGATGATGCCAGAGTTGATCTCGAAGAGGCACAGGAAGAGGTGAACTTTCTCACCAGCAGGGACGATTTTGACAGACGCCGCGAGGAAATTAAACACGCCTATGAGCATACAATGCAGCTCGTCAATAATTTAGGCGATGATGTCCCCAAAACATGGATTGATGAGTTGAAGCGGGGTGCCCGTGTGCAACGATATGTGGCGTTATCCACCACAGATAAAATGGAAATCATTTTTCTGCTGAAACAGAAAGATGCCGGTGTCAATGTTGATAACCAACTGAAGAATGTGGAAAAGCACATGAGGCAGCGGGCGGATGAATGGAGTGCCTGGGATCCCCAGAGTTATGAAGATATGGATGGAACAGCGGCGTTTGAGGATTGGAATATATAGGTCTCCCGGATTCACCGTAGTACTTTAAAAAATTTAAAAGGCTCTCTTTTTGAAGGAATTGCATCAAATGAACAGAATAATTGCTGCAGCCATTCTGATAAACACACTGGTTATTTCTTTCACAGCAGCAACCGAAACCACTGTTCAATTGTACCTTGTCAATCCGGATCATCTGAGTGATAAACTGGTAAGTGGTACCGTTGAAAATCAACCGATAACATTTGAGTACCAGTATACCTATCACAATGATTATAAAGGTATGCGGGACTTCCGGGCAAATTTTATCCGTTTTACCGTCGATGAAAACCGTCAGTCAAATGGAACGGCACCTTATCAGATACAACCGATTGACTGACCGAAATCTGTGATAGAAGTATAATAAAGGCGCAACTTATTGATACCAATCCAGCCGGCACCAATCCTGAGGCCAGACCAAAGGATTGGTCCAAATTCAATCGAGACGCATGCCCTTACAAAGAGAGCCGAACAAATGCTGTTACGCGCAGGGCGAGTGATCGGTTAATGATACATAAGCATAGTATCACCTCAATCCTAATAATATAGTTTGAAACAAGGGAGGACATCCATGAAGAGGTTTATTTTTCTTACAGTATTGTTGATTCTGGGTCTTGATACCGGACTCAAAGCCTCAGATGAATATGGGTTTTTGGATCTTGTCTCAAAGCAGGAGCTGCAACGAAAACACGTGCAATCAGCATCGTACACGGTGCCACAAGATTTTCTGGACAGTCAGTTTCAGGGTATCATTTCAGCCAGCGACGGAAAAACCTATTTCGCGCTCGCCTCACACACAACCGAGTATAATGGTCAATTTTATTCGTTTGATCCTGAAACTGAGACAATCACACATATCAAAGATCTCGGGGCATGGTGTGGAGAGGACAGTCTGGTGGGGATAGCGAACACTCAGGGTAAAATCCATTCTAACATCTACGAAGTCGATGGGAAGCTCTACATGAGTACCACCTCCGGGGATTTTGTGGAAGACTTTCCGTATCGCGGCGGCCATTTTATCGCCTATGATCTCAACACAGGGGAGTGCATCGATCTTGGACGGTATCCGGATGTGGGAGAAAATGGTTTGCTCACTATGATGTACGAGCCAGTGTATAAGCGTCTCTATGCCATCCATCAGCGGAATGAAACGTTAATCTACTATGACCTGAGATCAGAAAACATTGTGACAATTGGCTCCATCCAGGACAGCCGTCAGCCACGAGACATGATCTCTGATGAAAAAGGACGGATCTATGGGACATCAAACCCATGTGGCTTAATTTGGTGCTATGATCCCGCAACAAATAAGCGACACGCGTTAATCACAACCGTGCCGGCTGATCCGGGCGCTCCACATCCTGAATCCGGACAGAATCTCTGGACACAGATGCGCTGGGATCCAGTAACTGAGTGGTGGTATGGTGTTCGTCGCAATGACGAATATCTCTTCAGGATGCGCTTGCCGCAAGATATGGAAGCATATCGTGCAGAGACTGAAGGCCTGGCGCAGGTTGGATACCTGCCGAGTGATCAGATGCAGCCAAGAATCGGCTCCCTTGCGCTGGCTATTAAGGATCGGACAATCTATTATCCCTCTATTGAACGGACTTGGGATGAATATATCGAGCGGCTTGAACCAATTCTAGCTGGTACCCGCGGTTGTTACCTGATGAGCTATAATATTGATACCGGCGAAGTGACCAATCACGGGCCGATTTTCACCGATGGAAGACGCAGGGTCTCAGAAATTCATTCTCTTGCTGTTGGCAGCGACGGTAATCTCCATATGACCGGGGCAGTTTTTTCAAAAAAAGGCGAAGATCCGGCGAATGACTGGCATTACGCAGTCCGATCGAACGCCTATATCCATATGCGATTTTTGGTGGTCGATCCTGAGACTGATTTTGTGCATCAGGATTAACTCGGTTTTTATACCAGCTCTAAGCCTCGAAAATGGAAGATGCAAAGCAGTTTGAATATACCGAGGTGGATCCGCCGGAAATACGGTTGGATGACGTGCGGGTGCGGGTGAAAGCTGCCGGTATCTGCGGCAGTGATGTCCACGGCATGGATGATAGCACCGGACGCCGGATTCCACCCATTATTATGGGACATGAAGCCGCCGGGGTAATCGAACGCGTCGGCCCCCAGGTGAAAGGATACGCCGAGGGCGACCAGGTGGCGTTTGATTCCACCATCTATTGCGGCACCTGTTTCTACTGCCACCGCGGCGAAATCAACCTGTGCGTAGACCGCAAGGTCCTGGGCGTCCCTAAGAATGCAAGTCCCGCAGGGACGAAATAAGAATTGCTCACAAGAGAACCAACGGTATGGATAGTCGAATTTATCCACTACACACCCTTCTTTTTCCATATTGCCCATTCGAAGCGCTGAAAAAAACTGCTCTATCGAAATTCAGACCGAACCTCTTTATTTACCTTCGCCTCGATATGCTCTATATTTAGTAAAAACGATACAATAACCCTTATGCTAAGTTAATAAGTTATCCCATTATCGGGGACGCATTTAGCGCAACCTGTTAGACACACTGCAATGGTAAATCAGATGCCCCTGTTCACAAGTCACATTTATGAACAACTCTTTTAACCACCCACACCAGGATTATGATTCCGTCAAGTTACCTGCTCCAAAACTCGATGGAGATGTTTCGGTAGAGTCTGCAATTCATGGAAGACGCTCTATTCGTGATTTCCGGAACATTCCGCTCTCTTTGCAGCAGATTTCCCAGCTCCTCTGGGCCGCCCAGGGTATTACCGAACCACAAGAAGGGCTTCGTGCAGCCCCCTCAGCCGGAGCCATGTATCCGCTGGTAACCTATCTGGTGGCAGGCAGCGTTACTGACCTTACTCCGGGACTGTACCAATACCAACCGCGTAAACACACATTGATTTTGCAACACGAAGAAGACCTCAGAGCAGATCTCGCCCGGGCAGCACTGGGGCAGCCGTTCATAAAGCAAGCCCCGGTTTCCATCATATTGTCCGCAGTGTTCGAACGAACCACCAGCCGGTATGGGGACCGCGGCATTCGGTATGTGCATATGGATGCGGGACATGCCGGGGAGAATATCTATCTGCAATGTGTCGCCCTGGGACTCGGAACAGTGGTAGTGGGTGCATTCCGGGATGAGCAATTATTACAGGTATTAGGGCTGTCCGGAGAAGAACAGCCGCTGTATATTATGCCCATCGGCAGACCCAGATGAAACTGTGACCATGGAGGAAGAATCAGCTTTCAACAGATCCTGATACGAGTATTATGCAATCGGATGGTGAGCGTTTTTCATATGCCTCGATTTCCCACAAACGGATTCCGGCAATTGTTGATAATATTCGGCGCACTTCTCCTCGCTGCCTGTGGCGGTGAGGATGATAACCCGGTGGGTGCCGTGGAACCGGACGTCCCCGGGAAGCACCTGGTGATGATCAAGAACCAATCGGCGTTCATGTGGGTGGGCACCAGCTCCGATTCCATCGGGGCATTGATGCAGCA
>CAYPST010000040.1:0-3691 GCA_964413425.1 uncultured bacterium | reverse complement strand
GGAATTGCACCCCACGGGACTCATAAATTCATAAGGTGTTGCGTGAACGGGGTATGCACTCTTGAATAAACACAGAGTTGTTGAGAAGGATTTTAGAATACTCAACATTGCCTGCTTCCCGTCCCTATGCACCCTATGTACCTATGTACTTATATACCCGGATGCCGGGAGTGGTGGCAATCCGCGGTCATCTGTTTTTTCTGTGCAAATCTGTGTGCTATTTTTTCTGCATTCCTCAGGTTAAAAATAAAAATTCACCCCACCCCCCAGAATAGTCCAGGCCCGGTCATTCAGGCCCACCTCCGCTTCCAGCAGCAGTTCCACGCTCCGGCGGAAGGGGAACACGAAGCCGACCGGGAGCCATAGGGGAGTCCGGATACCCGGATCGGTAAAGATAACGTCCATATCCAGCCCACTGTACATTTGCAGCCCCCCCGCTGAGGCGAAAGAAATATTCACGGTCCCGTCCAGCCCCACGTGGTGGAAACTGTGCACACCGACACGAAAGGATATCGCCGGATTGCGGGGATGCAGGTTCCATTCGAAATCACCCCCGATATAGGTCCGATTGCCGAGAACCCCAAGCCTGGCCCCCAGATCGAAGCCGCTGGTCAAACCCAATCCGCCGTGAAAGAACAGGTAAAAATTGGTATCTCCGTTTCGATAGCTATACAGGACCGGTTCCACCCCGAACGAGGCCCGGCCGCTGCGGAGCGTCTGACCGGTGCCATACACCTGGGCCTCCATAACGCATGGTACGCTGAATATTGCTATCAGGAAAAGTGTCGACAGTTTTGTCTTCATGGATCAGCCTTTCTATTCCTTGTGTTCCCGGATCCGAACTGCTTTACTTTCTACATTATCCTGATACTTTATATCGGCTGATTATCAAAAGGGTATACCTGCGCGTTCTGGAATCGGATTAGGCCCTGCGCTAATTGGAAAATGTCAGGCACATTTCATTGCACTGCGGAAAAAAGGTTGTTGAACCAATCCCGGCATCGGGAGTTGTGAAGTATCGGACGAGAATACCCCATACGATCTACCGGTCTTCTTTGAATACGCTACCTTCGCTATCCTCGAGTATTTCAATGATCCTGGATGCCTTGAATTGATCACCCTGTTCATCCGTCGCTCGCACAGTAATCGTGTGTATTCCCCGGGCTGTACTATCCGGCAGTGGCGCCTCCCAGAGATGCAGGGAATATCGGGCCTCTCTGGATTCATACGCCGGATCCTCTGCAAATAATTTTTGTATATACGGATCTTTGGTTACGACTTTGTTCATCGGTTGAAATCCGGAATCATCCCATTGATACTCTACCTTCCAGTGCGGGCCGGTGTTGAAGACATTGGCAGTAATCCGGGATGTGGAAATCTCTTCCCGGGAAAGGAACCCATGGGGTGCGGAGATACGGATCTGGAAGTCCGCATCGCGGCTGGCGGGTTTGAATCGCTGGGAATACTCAGTTCCCCGGAACTGAAAAATATGATACCCGTTCGGCACGCCGTCCCGCTGATCCGCAATGGGAATACCCCGTTCATCTCCGGAGCCGCCCCACCAGGTCCCGCACACCGCAGCGCAGGTAATATGTTCAGCCGGCTGGTCTCCCTCCCAGCCGAGCCGCCGGTCCACCAGAGTCCGCTCCAGCAAATGATAGTGGCCGGCCAGCATCAGCACCTTTTCACGATCCTGCAATACCCGGAATAACTCCTGCCCGTCTTCGAGGTTCACCTGCACTTCCACGCTGTCCAACGCCACAACCGGCGCATGACCGGCAAGCACCAGCAGCTTCTCGTCCGGGACATGCGTCAGATGTTCCTCCAGCCAGTTCAGCTGCTGTTGACCCAACGCTTCCACATAATAGCCATCCTCCTCCGGCGGATTATGCCAGATGATATTGTCCAATACGATGAAATGCACCTGTCCATATTCGAATGCATAGTAGGGCGGACCAAAAATGCTCTTATACGTTTCCAGAGAATGGCGGTCATCAGGTGCATCATAATTCATATCATGATTTCCGGGCACATTGTAAAAGGGAATACCAATCGTGGAAAGAATCTCGTTCTGCCGGTGAAAGAGCGAGAGATCATCGAACATGATATCTCCGAGTGTGAGGCCGAACGCGGCATCGGTGCCCACCAGTTCGGCGATGACATCGTCCCGGATATAGCTGATCTCCTGATGATCCCTGGGCTGGGGATCGGAAAACACCACAGCCCGGAACGTATCGGATTCGTTGGTTCGAAAGACGGGAAAGTTCAACTGTTCAGGCAGCTCCCCGGTCGGGGGTACTCCGGGATATTTCTGGGCAGGCGAGCCCTGGGGTTGATGGATATAGTAAAATTGCGGGAGATTGTGCTCATCCGGCGGCACCTCATATCCGCCTGGCTTGGTGATAAACACAACCATTTCATCACGCACCGGCAGCCGGTAACGTCCTTCGGAATCCGTTGAGACAACCTCCTGCTGGTTTGAGACGAGTACATCAGGCACCCCCTGCTCACCTGGATCCAGCTTCAGGTTTCGGTTGGTATCTTCGAATACCACCCCGCTGATATTCGCCGCGCAGGCAACCTGCGTGCCGGTGAACAGCAGCAAAATTGCCAAGCAAATACTTTGTGTGTTTTTCATGGGTTCTTTCCCTCCGGTACTTGATTTGTGTAGACCAATGCGATTGAGGCAATCTGTCTGCTCACATTCCGGGAAGAATGTGATTGCTAAGTTAGTACAATAAAAATTATTAAGCCAGGGATGGTGTATGGCAAACTTCCCACGGGTCACCCGCTTTAAGTCCGCCGCAGGCGGGTTAAAGCCGCGGAGACGGACACGGAGGGGGTCTTCCCGCTTCAACCCCCGAAACTGCCGGGGACTTGAAGCGGGAGAAGCTAAATAGTAGCCATGCAAACCGAACCCGGACATTATTACCACTGCTACAACCGCGTCAATAACAGGCAAACCCTTTTCTACGAAAAGCGGGACTATCTCTAGGTGATCACACTCTTCAAAAAGAACACCCACCGCTTTGATATCACGGTCATCGCGTATTGTCTGATGCCGAATCACTATTATCTCCTGTTCCGGCAGGATGGGGACACGCAAATCTCCCGGTTCATCCAATCCACGTTTCAATCGTATTCGCAGACCGTTAACAACCGATATCAGCGGAGCGGTCGGCTGTTTGAGTGAACAGCGCTAGCGGCTTTAAGACCGCCGCAGGCGGGTTAAAGCCGCGGAGACACAAGACACGGAGGAGGGTTTCCCGCTTCAACCCCCGAAACTGCCGGGGACTTGAAGCGGGAAAATGGTGGGGGGAGGGGAACGAAGCCTGAGAGAACGCACCGCGCTGATGGTCCCGCACAGGGCTGTCAGCGTTCTGATCTCCGCAGGTAACGGGAAAAGCAGTTCACCGCTCACAGCGCTCGTCCCAACAACCGTCACTCTCACAAGCGCTGTCAGCGGGAGGATGTTTTAGTCCCTCCTTGCACGAACAGGTGTGACTCCGGAATCCCACCGGGATGATCAATTTCCGAGTAGCCGGGGATATAACCAGTTGTGTGTCGCCCCGAGGGGATTCCTGTGGAAGAATCCCCGGCGGTGATGCGGCAACGCTCCGGCCGGTCGACTCCCCTCGTGACCTCCGCCCGGGATTCCGCTCCGCTGCATCCCGGGCTACTCGATTTGTCT
>CAYPST010000039.1:0-33497 GCA_964413425.1 uncultured bacterium | reverse complement strand
GGTTTTCCCTAAGTACAGCGATACTTCGCGAAGCTCGTATCGCTCAACTTAGGAATGAGAAAGTGACCCCGTATTCCGACAAAAGATTTGGAATGTGTGCCATGTATCGAATAACTGCAAAACTGGTTCAGTATTGTATATTTTCTGGCACCGTAAGGATCCCTTTGGAACTGTATTTTAAATATTCTCATACAGTGTACCTAACATGTGTTGATCATTGACAATGCTCCATGGTTTCTTGCCTTATCCGGGCTCTTCATCTCAACTTCGGTTCGGTCATGCGGCTTCTGTCTTCTCACGTCTGCCCTTTCACAGTTGTAATCTGTGGTCCTCTGTTGTTTCTGCGTGAATCCGTGTGCTGATTGTACCCTTAAAGAACCAGGTTGAAACGCAGCGGCGAGGTTGAAAAGCGAAGCCAGACACCCAGCGGCAGCGTGAGACGATTTGGAAGGTTATGGCCGTAAGGGTAATTCGCCAGGATTGGAAACTCATAGCCTCGAGTGGCATTCATCACGACTTCCTGTAGCGTGAAGTCCGCTGATGCTTCAGAGGGGAAACAGCCGATGAATTGTCCCACAAGCAGGCCACTGATCTGTTCAAAGACACCGGCCAGTCGCAGATGATGTAACATCCGATCGATGGATTTGGGTTCTTCCTCGGTGTCTTCTATTACCAGAATTGCATTGGAAAGGTCCGGCAGGTACGCGGTTCCCAGCAGCGCACAGATCAGCGAAAGGCAACCCCCGAGCAGAGGACCATCTGCGGTTCCTTTCCGCCAGATTTCCGTTTCCCAGCCCGGCTCGGGATTCATATTCCAGAACATGGGCGCCTGGGTGAGCAGACTCCAGAAATGGGTTTCCGCATAATCGCTCACCGTACAGAGAGAGAATTCGGTTGCCACCATGGGACCCGAAAAACTCACCCAGCCGAATTGTTTATACAGCGCTAACTGCAGGAGAGTGATATCACTGTAGCCGCAAAACGGTTTCGGCTCCAGATCACGGAGCCGATCCAGTAGTTCCGGCAGCAGGTGGATCGCGCCGTCGCCGCCGCGAACACAGAGCACCGCATCAACCTCGTCGTCCTGAAACAGTTTGACGAATTCTTCGAGACGAGTGTCTGTGTCACCTGCTGTGAAATGCGTTCGGGTGGTGACATTCCCGGCAACCTGCACCTCATATCCCTTCTGCTTGAAATAATCAATGCCCGGTTCCAGTTCTTCCTGGTCAGCCCCACTGGAGGGAGCCGCGAGACCGATGGTTCCGCCGGGCTGAAGTGGTGTGGGAATAACCGGCTGCATAACTTAAATTTAACGTATAAATCCACCAATACCATGGATAAATGTCGGAATGCGCCGAGAGGGAGGAATTTCTTATGAAACCACGAATTTCGCGAATGGACACGAATGGGAAAAAGATAGTGAAGAGGAAAGAGTAACACATGGCCCACTGACAGAAACAGACTGAGGGACAACTGTCAGGAGCCACGAAGGGACGCGAATGACCACGAAGGGGAAAAGAATAGGAAAGAGGAAGGAGTCCCCCTTCTCCTCCGGAAGAGATCGTGTGGAAGGTGCTGATCATTCAATATAGTGTGCCGTGTGTCTATAAAAGTAAGCCAACCTTCAGTAGAAGTGAGCCGGTCTTCTGTTATAGTGTGCTGTTGTTCTGTAGAAGTGTGCTATGCTTCTGTGAAAATGTGCCATGGTTGAGAAGGAAGTGTGCTATGGTTCTGTATTAGTGTGCAGGCAATCTGTGATAGTGATCTGCCCATCTGTCGTAGTGTTCCGGACGAAAGCGACATAGATCATATTACTGAATTTCCCGGAAAATTAGCGGTAAGCTGCCAGCAACTCTTTGCTCAATGTTCTCTTCTCTTCTTCTACTCTTCACTGCTCTTTTCCCCTTCGCGGTCATTCGCGTCCCTTCGTGGCTCCAACCGGTTGTTGCACCGAAGGTGCTTTGTGGCTTGCGTGGGAGGAAGTAGCACGATACATTACTCCGGATTTGTAACGGGAAACATTCCATTCATATATCCGGAGGCAGCATGATAAATATTGTCTGGCTGTTACTATTATTCATCGGAGTGATTATGGCGGTGATTTCGGCCGTTTCGGCCGGGTCGTTTGAGCCGCTGGTGCAGATCACCGATGCGCTATTTAATTCCTCCAAAACCGCCGTGGACCTGGCCATCGGCCTGATCGGGCTGATGGCGCTCTGGCTGGGTATGATGAAACTGGCGGAGGAATCGGGATTGGTAAACCTTCTTGCCAGAGCCGTGAAACCGGTGATGATTCGCTTGTTCCCGGAGATCCCGCCGGATCACCCGGCCATGGGAGCCATGATTATGAATATCGCTGCCAATATGCTCGGTCTCGGAAATGCGGCTACTCCGCTGGGGCTCAAGGCGATGCAGGAACTCCAGAAGCTGAACGAGAAGGCGGAAACCGCCACCAACGCCATGGTGACTTTCCTGGCAATCAATACCTCCAGTGTGACCATTATTCCGGCCACCGTGATTGGCATCCGGGTGTCGGCGGGCTCTGTCAATCCCGCCTCCATTATCGGAACGGCGATCTTCGCCACCGCCTGTTCCACAGTCGTGGCAGTGACCGGAGCGAAGCTGTTCAGCAAGTTGAAACGGTATCAGATCCGGCCGGACGATGTATAATTGTCCGGGAATATTAGATAAAGGAGTCAGATACGACATGTCGAAGAGGCCTTCTATATATTATACTTCTGGTATCCGTTTCAACACTTTTTCGGCTAAAGTGGGCAAAATCGCTTATTATTTCTCTGCGCCCTTTGTCCCGAAGAATCATGTGGGGTAACATACAAGGGATCCCGTTGGGGCGGTCTTAGCGACCTCTGCGTTTTTTGATTAAGCATAATTCTTTTTGAGAGGAGTAAGCATGTTTCAGAATATTATCAATGGCATCTCGGCGCTGGCGATTCCGGTGGTGATCGTGGTGATACCGGTATATGCCTATTTCAAGGGAGTGAAGGTGTATGAGGTGTTTGTGGAAGGAGCCAAGGAAGGATTTAACATCGGCGTGCGGATTATTCCTTTTCTGGTGGCGATTCTGGGAGTCATCGGGATCTTCCGGGAGTCGGGTGCCATGGAGCTCCTGGTGGATCTGCTGGGACCGGTCCTGAATGCGGTGGGCATGCCTCCGGAGACCATCACCATGGCTCTGATGCGGCCGCTCTCCGGCAGCGGGGCCCTGGGCGTAATGACCGAGCTGATCAAGACCCACGGTGCGGATTCGTTCATCGGAAACCTGTCATCCACCATGATGGGGTCCACAGAGACCACGTTCTACGTGCTGGCGGTCTATTTTGGCTCCGTGGGCATCAAGAGAGATCGCCATGCCGTCCCGGCGGCCCTGCTGGCGGACCTCACCGGGATTGTGGCGGCGGTGTTTATCTGCAACCTGGTGTTTCGGTGAGGGAATGGCACACGGATGACGCAGATGCCACAGATTGACACTGATACACACAGATTTGAAAGAATGAAAAACCAGAGATAACAAATAAATTCTGATTACTACATCGACTTAGTATCATTTAATATAATCTGTGAACATCTGCGGTCATCTGTGGCTATTATAGTCGTCTCAGGAATATTTTGCAAACGAACCCGGAGATCAATATGAAATTGTTCCGCCATCAACGAATATCCGTATTAATCACATTCATCTGTGTGCTGGTGCTCCTCGCAGGCTGTGCGGGGATACCCCCGGCCACTGAGAAAGAACAAGCCGGGCTTGAGGCGCTGATTGAACCGTATCTGAAGCATCCGGCACTGGCCAGTGCCGCCGTGGGGATCTTTATCCAGGAGCCGGAGACCCGACGCGTGGTGTACCAGAAGAATCCACATGCACTGTTTATGCCTGCTTCCAACCAGAAACTGATTACCACGGCAGCGGCCCTCTCGGAACTCGGCCCGGAGTTTCAATTTCAGACACAGATATATGCTGACGGCCCGATTGAAAACGGTGTGCTTCGGGGGGATCTCTATCTCCGGGGAACCGGGGATCCGACCATGTCCGGACGGTTTCACCACGGGGACACCATGCGGGATCTGCGGAATTGGGTGGATTCGTTGAAGGCACAGGGGATCACACAAATCACCGGTGATGTCATCGCAGATGCCAATCTGTTCGATGATCGGAGGCTGGGAAACGGATGGGAATACAACGACCTGAGCTACTGGTACGCTGCAGAAATCTGTGCGCTGTCGTTTAATGATAACTGTCTGAACGTGACTATCACTCCCGGCGATAGTCTTGGAACGCCGGCAAACTTACAATATGAACCGAACACCAGGTACGTGGAGGTGACAAATAACCTGGTTACCGTGCACCCGGATTCGATAACCGAATATGATTATCACCGGACCCCGGGAACCAGTCGTATCCGGTTTTACGGCAGTATCTCACAGAGTGAAACCGAAATCAACGATTGGGTTACGGTGCATAATCCGGCCTTGTTCACAGCGACGGTATTTGCAGAACTCCTGGAACAGAACGGGATCACCATTAATGGATCGCTCCGGGAAATTCAATACGAAAAGGGAGAGATACCGGAGTACTCGGCTCTGGAACAACTGGTCAATTATCCTTCACCGCCGCTTGCCGAAATCATCCGGGTTATTAACAAGCGCAGCCAGAATTTTTACGCTGAACAGGTGCTGAAGCGGCTGGGATACGAAGTGACCGGCAACGGTTCATTCGGGGGTGGGATTCAGGCAGTGGAAGAATTTCTGGCAGAGATTGGTGTTGATACCGAACATGCAAACATCGCGGACGGTTCCGGGCTGTCTCGCCGGAATCTTATCTCACCGTATCAATTGGTGACCGTATTGCGTCATATGTACGAAAGCCGGTATCGGGAAATCTACACCTTCTCCCTGCCGGTGGGAGCGGAGAATGGTACGCTGGAGGACCGCCTGAAAAGTCCGTATGCCGCTCACAAAGTGCAGGCCAAAACCGGATACGTCGGATTCGTCCGTACCCTTTCCGGATATGTCCGGACCCTCGATGAACGCACATTGATATTCTCTATCCTGATAAACCACTATGCTACAAATACCAGTGTGGTGAATGAGCTGCAGGATACCATGCTTACCCTGATTACTTCCCATACCTATCGGGATCTGATCTCCGGTGGTTCTCTCTGACATTTGCTTTGCAGCTAAAACAAGGTTTATTACATTACAAAGCAGATTTGCGCAGCAGATTATGCTGCAGAACTCCGGGAGTATATTGTGATTGTCTTGAAATTTGGTGGATCATCACTCGCGGACATTGAAGAAATCCGCCGAGTACTTGAGATCATCAGAGATCGGCGTGAGCGTGATCCCGTGGTGGTGGTGTCGGCGCCGGGTGACATCACGAATGTCCTGGATCGCCTGGCGTTTCAATCATTGGAGAACGATGAACGATTTATTATCGATGAGTTCAATAGCTATTTCGAACCCCGGCTGTATCGCATTATCCACGGCGTGGTCACCCGGAATCTGGAGCAGCGGAAGTGTTTGACCGATGTCAACAGGCTGCTTCAGGAATTGAAAAATATTTATCGGGGATTCACCCTTATCAAAGAACTGACGCCCCGGGCTATGGCCACGCTGCTCAGTTATGGCGAATTATTTTCACAGATTATTCTCACCTATGCCCTGATTTCCCGGGATCTCCCTGCGGTGCAGATTTCGGCTGTGGATTGTCTCATCACCGACGATCACTTCACCCGGGCCGAAATCGATTGGACAACCACCGCAACCCGGCTGCGAGAATTTGTGCTGCCGGCGATAGAAAACGACACCATCCCGGTAATCCAGGGGTTCATCGGGGGGACCGAAGACGGAACGATAACCACCTTAGGCCGGGGAGGATCAGACTACACGGCAGCGATCATCGGGTCTATCTGTAAGGCGGAAGATATCCAGATATGGACGGATGTGAACGGGTTTTTAACGGCTGATCCCTCGGTGATTCCCGAAGCCCATACCATTCCGGAACTGAATATTCAGGAAGCCAGGGAGCTGGCCCAGTTCGGCGCCAGAGTGCTTCATCCCAAAACGGTCTTGCCGGCGATAAACCGGCAAATTCCGGTGATTATCAAAAATACTTTTTCCCCAGAGAATCCCGGAACCCTGTTAAGTGACAGCAAAGGCGACGACGGAATCCATGGGATCACCGTGCTCCGTGATCTGCAGATGATGACCATGGAATGGAATCGATCGGAACCGCAAAATCTGAAAACGTTGTGGGGAGTTGCAGAACCATCTCACATTTATTTCTCGTTCTCCACTCCGACCAGCCATTCCGTGATCTCCACCGAACAGGAATTGCCGGACATCCGATCCGGACTCCCTGAGGACGCGGAAGTGACTATGCAAAAAGATCTCAGCCTCATCGCGTTAATCGGGGAAAATTTAACCACCCGATCGCAGCAGTATCAGGAAATGATTGGCCTGCTTGAAGACTACACCTATGATCTCTTTTCCGCCTCACCCCTGCGAAATCGCTGGATACTGTTGGTGCGCGAATTTGAGGTTGATGAAATTCTTCAGAAGTTATATTATAAAATTTTTAACAGGGAGCGGGAAGAGGCGCATACATGAGAATTGCACTTATCGGACAGGGGAATACCGGTCGGTATGTGGAGGGCGTAGCCAGGGAGCGCGGTCATGATATCGGGGCGATTTTTGATATAGATCATCCGCTCGCCGAAGCCGAAGATTTGAAAGATGCCACCTGTATCGATTTCTCGGTTGCAGAGATGGTGGTGCCGCACGTCCGATACTGTGTCGAGCATGGTCACAATCTGGTCATCGGAACCACCGGGTGGTATGATCGCCTGGATGAGGTGAAATCACTGGTAGAAGATTCTGAGATCGGGTTTCTGTATGCGCCGAATTTCGCCCTGGGAGTGAACCTGTTTTTTCGGGCGGTTGATTGTGTTTCCCGGTTATTCAGCACCGGAAATTATGATATTGCAATCCATGAAGAGCACCATACGAAGAAATCGGATGCTCCCAGTGGAACGGCGCTGGAACTGGGCAAGATCGCGTTAAAACATTTTCAAGACAAGAAGGAGCTGCTCGTTGGGAATCCGGAGGGGCGCATTCAACCCGGGCAGCTCCAGATATCTTCCGGCCGGCTCGGCGATATTTACGGTGATCATGAAGTCGCGATTGAGGGGCCGTTTGATTCCCTGCGATTACGGCATTCCGTGAAATCACGGCGGATATTTGCGGAAGGCGCCGTGATCGCCGCCGAATGGCTGCAGGAGAAGCAAGGATTCTACACCGTTCATGACTTAATCGATAGCCTGTTACAGAAAGGATAATCATGGCTGAAAAGACATTTCGTGGAACAGGGGTGGCACTGGTGACACCATTTACCCGGGATGGAACCCTTGATCTCGAGGCGGTGGAATCGTTGGTCGAATGGCATCTGGAATCCGGAACGGAGATGATCGTCCCGGCAGGCACCACCGGCGAAGCGGCTACCCTGAACCGGAGTGAGTTCGGAGATCTGGTGGGAGCGGTTGTGCAGACAGTGAATGGCAAGGTGCCGGTCATTGCAGGAACCGGGACCAATAACACCCGGAAAGTTATCGAGATGTCCCAGTTTGCCGAATCCATGGGAGTTGACGCCGTCTTGGTGGTGTCGCCCTATTATAACAAGCCGACCCAGAACGGCCTGTACGAGCACTATAAAGCCATCGCAAGCGCGATTGATATCCCTGTCGTGCTCTATAACGTCCCCGGACGAACCGGAAGTAATATCAGCGCCGAAACCACGCTCAGACTGGCCGGAATCCCTAATATTGTTGCTATTAAGGAAGCGTCCGGGAATTTCAGTCAGATAATGCACATTCTCGATAATCGCCCTGACGATTTTTCCGTTTTATCCGGAGATGATGCCGATGCCTTTCAGATTGTCGCCCTGGGAGGTGACGGGGTGATTTCCGTGGCGGCCAACGAAGCACCGGCGGAATTCACCGAAATGATCCGGCGGGCACTAACAGGTGATTTTGCGGGAGCCAGGAAGTTGCATTACCAGCTGTTACCATTGATGGAGGGCAACTTCATCGAGACGAATCCTATCCCGGTGAAGGCAGTGCTGGCGGCCATGGGCAAGATCCAGGAAACTTACCGGCTGCCGCTGGTCCCGATGACGGAAGCACATAAACAGGAGATACTCACAATTGCCAGATCCCTGGGATTGATAGCATGAGCATTCACGATATTCGCAGTGGAATCCAGCAGTTATACCAGGACAATCCGTACGAATATTCTTCCGAGGACCACACCATGTTCCGGGAATTTAAAGACCTGCTGAACAATGGGGAAGTTCGTGCTGCGGAGCCAGCTGATGGGAGATGGCGTGCCGTTCATTGGGTGAAGGAAGGCATCCTGGTGGGATTTCGCATGGGACGGCTGACCAATTATTCCATTAACGACCAATTTCGATATTTCGACAAGAATACGTATCCGCTGAAGCATCTGCAGGTCGATGATGGAGTCAGGGAAGTACCCGGCGGCACCAGTATCCGTGACGGATCGTATGTTGCCAGAGGCGTGGTGATCATGCCGCCTGCGTATATCAACGTGGGAGCGTATGTCGAAGAAGAGAGCATGGTGGATTCACATGCACTGGTGGGCTCCTGTGCCCAGATCGGGAGGAAGGTGCACCTCAGTGCAGCAGCACAAATCGGCGGCGTCCTGGAGCCGGTAGGCGCCCTGCCGGTGATTGTTGAGGACAACGTGCTGGTCGGGGGAAACAGTGGTATTTATGAGGGGACCATTGTGAAGAAAAATGCCGTGATAGGGGCCGGGGTGATACTCACTGCCGGGACACCGTTATATGATCTGGTGCATGAAGAGATACTCCGCGCCGATGGTGACACACCGCTGATAGTTCCGGAAAATGCAGTGGTTGTGTCCGGCACCCGCCCCATTACCAAAGATTTTGCCCGTGAACACGGACTTTCCATTTACACACCTATCATTGTAAAGTATCGTGATGAAAAAACAGACAGCGCGACAGCTCTGGAGGATTCTCTGCGGTAGATGCGGAAAAATCAGTTGTTCATCATTAAACCTTTTATAGCCAACGTCAAGAACGAGACTCCAATAATCTTTATGACTGAGTCTATTTAGAAAACGCCTCGAAGATCCCGTGAGGACGGGACAAAGATCGCGAAGGTCGCCCCAACGGGGTCCCTTGTATGTTACCCCAAATGATTCTTCGGGACAAAGAACACAAAGAAAATATAAAATATATTATTAGCTTACACCTACGCTGGCGAGATATTATATTATACCACTGATTAATTCCATTCTTGAAGTTTTTATCCGTGAAAATCTCCCGAAGTATCGGGACAGGTTGTGTCAATCTGTGGCTAATTTGGTGTGGAGGAGTTGGGCTTTTTGAATATTGTCTTCTTGGTTTCTTGTCCTCTTGCCGGAATCTGTAACCTTTCCCGGCCCCTTGTATCGAATAAAGGAAATTGCTAATGAAAACGGATCTGATACCAGGATTCATAAACAGCGGAGGAATAACGTGACTGAACATCTGACCAAGGAAGATTTTCTGGAAAAGGTCTTCAATTACGAGGAAAACAAAGAGTGGAAATACGAAGGTGATCTGCCGGCCATCATCGATTTCTGGGCGGATTGGTGCGCTCCGTGCAAAGCGGTGGCTCCGGTGCTGGAAGAACTGTCCGAGGAATATGAAGGCAAACTCAAAGTCTACAAGGTGAACACGGAAGAAGAGCAGGAACTTGCTGCCGTGTTTGGAATTCGGAGCATTCCGTCCCTGTTGTTCATCCCGGCTGACGGGCAGCCGCAAATGGCGGCGGGCGCGTTGCCGAAAGAGACCTTCGTCAAGGCCATCGATGACGTACTGGGTGTATCGCCTGTGAACCAATCAACGGTATCGAATTAACAAAACAATCTCCTGTCTCCATTGTGGGGACAACAAAAAGCCTCCCCTTTCAGCGGGAGGCTTTTTTGTTTTGATTCTCCCAACTATGAGTCTGTTTAGAAAACGCCTCGCCCCGCAGGGATGCTCCGAAGTCCCAGAAGGGATCCCCTTGGGGGAGTCTCTTCGAGGCCTTTGGCAAAGAGATCCCTCTGGGACAGAGAAAATAGAAATTATATCTACCTGAATACCGAAATACATTTTGCATGCATGTTATATTTATAATAAACATACATGACTATTAAGTCAACTCAGGAAAACCGTTAAACCGGTTCAATGGAGGGACTGTTTTCCCGGAACCCCCGGGATGTCCCGTAAGGGATCCCGTTGGGAAATCCCGGGGTGAAGAAGAAAAAGAACTGAGCTTGCACCGTTCCGGGAATTGTCCTGAGTAGATTTAATAGTCATATAAACATAAACAAATTTCAGCCTCCTGCATCAGGCTCATGTTTTCTAAACAGACTCAGTATGTTATAGAAAACGCGTTAAAACAATCCGGCGCTTCGGAGAAGCGCAACGTCTCCCTCTGAACTGCCTTCAACATCCCAAAGTGTCTGTCAGACTTTCCGTTCCACCGGACATCTGTTCCGCGCACTTGAATGGATATTCTTGCAAGCCACTGCCGAAATCACTATTATTGAACACCCTGCAACCGACGCAGATCAGAAATTCGCCATAGACTGTCCAGGTTGAGTGCATTGGAAGCGATGATGAAAACAAATAAATTGCTTTGATATATCACAACAAGTATACCTTCCATGGGATCATTTTCTGACCGACCTTATGCTCTTTTAAAAGAATTATATGATATTTTTCCGGAGGAACAAATACTCGCGGCCCCGGTTGATCGTGTCGGGTTCGCTTCCGACGCCAGTTTTTACCGGTTGATTCCGTCAGTTGTAGTGCAGCCCGGAACCGACACCGAGATCCAGGACATTTTCCGTCTGGCACGACAAATGAATACTCCGGTGGTTTTCAGAGCAGCAGGCACCAGTCTCAGCGGGCAGTCTATCACCGATGGGATTTTGGTTGATATCGGACGGTACTGGCGGAAGCACGCCATTCGGGAGCAGGGGAAGTTTATCCGTCTCCAGCCCGGTGTGATCGGAGAGCATGCCAATCGGTATCTGCAGCCCTTCCAGCGTCGGTTGGGACCGGATCCCGCATCAATGAGTGCCTGTATGATTGGCGGAATCCTTGCAAACAATGCCAGCGGCATGCGGTGCGGCGTGCACCGGAATGCTTATCATACCCTGGAGGATATCCGGTTTATTCTGCCCAATGGTCATCTCTATGACTCCGGAGATTCACATGCCCGGAAACAGTTCGCAAGCCGGGAGACCGATCTCATGGGAGCCATCCGGAACCTGAAAAAGCAGATAATCTCCAGTAAGCGACTCTCTGCAATTCTGCAGGAGAAGTATCAGCGGAAAAATACCACCGGCTATGGATTGAACGCCTTCATTGATTACGAGGATCCCTTTGATATTTTCTGCCATCTGCTGATCGGTTCGGAAGGGACCCTGGCGTTTATTTCCGAAGCGACGCTGCGCACGCTCCCCGATCCGCCTTATAAGGCCACCGGACTGGTGATTACACCATCTCTGGAAGCAACGGTTTCACTGGTGGAACCTCTGAAAGAACTCCGGCCCGAGGCGGTGGAATTAATGGACCGGGCGTCCCTGGCTTCCGTGGAATATCAGGCGGGCGTTCCGGATGAAGTAAAATCGGTCGGGAACGAAGCCGCTGCGCTGCTGGTAGAATTTCAGTCGGATTCAGCGGCTGCCCTCGATGAAAGCGTTCGGGACGCAGAGAAAATACTCAACGAAGCGGATCCGGAGTACTTTTCAGGATTTTCCGGGGAGGCGGATTTTCAGACCAGACTCTGGAGTGTGCGGAAAGGACTCTATCCCTCGGTCGGGGCGGTCCGGGACACGGGGACGTCGGTCATTATCGAGGATATCGCTTTCCCATTGCAGGATCTGGGGCCGGCCACCCGCCAGGTGCGGGAGCTGCTGGATCAGCATGGCTATGAGCAGGGCATAATCTTCGGGCATGCCCGGGACGGGAACCTGCATTTCGTCATCACCCAGAAATTCGATGCGCAGGGATCCCGGCAGTACAGGGCACTCATTGAGGATATCGTTTCCCTGGTGGTGGAAAAGTACAATGGTTCGTTAAAGGGCGAACATGGCACCGGACGCAATATGGCGCCGTTCGTCGAGACCGAGTGGGGTGAGGAGCTCTATGCCATCATGGGTAAGCTGAAGCGTGCCGTTGATCCTGAAAACATTTTAAATCCCGGAGTGATACTCAACCCGGATCCCGAAGCCCATCTGAAGGATATCAAACATCTGCCTTCGGTTGATACGGTGGTGGATAACTGCGTGGAGTGCGGATTCTGTGAGCCGGTGTGTCCTTCCCGAGATGTAACCACCACCCCCAGGCGGCGTATCGTTATCTGGCGTGAGATCGCCCGACTCGAGGAGGGTGATGCCGTCGACCAAATGATGGCGAACGAATTGAAACGTGCCTATCAATATGAAGCCATCGAGACCTGTGCAGCCGACGGGATGTGCAGCACCGCCTGTCCGGTGGATATTGATACCGGGACCATGATGAAATACCTCCGCAGTACAGGAGCCACCGAAAATGAGTGCGCAGTTGCCGAATGGTGTGCGAATCATTTCGCTCTGGTTACCCACGGACTGCGGTTCCTGCTCACGCTTGCAGAACAGGCAAGAAATGCAGTAGGGACAGATATCTGGAATCGGTGGATTGCACGAATCCGCAAAGTTACCGGCGGATTCACACCCGGATGGAATGACTACATGCCGGGTGGGTCCGTCTCCGGCATACCGGAAACCGGAGGAAAAGCCACAGGCGCAGATGTAGTATACTTTCCCAGTTGTCTCTCCCGAACCATGGGCAAGATTCCGGGCGAAGTGCATTCTCTCTCCACCAGTGAGGCGATTTGCGAAGTACTGGACAGGGCCGGATTGACCTATTGGTTCCCGGTAAACCTCCATAAACTCTGCTGCGGAACCCCCTGGAGTTCCAAAGGGTTTCCGGACACATTTCGGAAAATGGCAGAGCGCATGACGCGGGCTCTCTGGATCTCCTCCGATCGGGGGCGTATCCCGGTGGTGACAGATACCAGTCCTTGTTCCTATACAATGCTTCATTATGATGAAATTTTAACGGGGGAGCCGCTTCGACGGTGGCAGGCACTGCAACTGTATGATATCGTTGAGTATTTGCACGACACAATCCTGCCACGACTGACGCTCCGGCAAATGCCGGGGACCGTGGTCTGCCATCCCACCTGCAGTACGGTTAAAATGGAACAAACGGCAGTGTTGTTGGGTATCGCGCAGCAGTGTTCGGAAGAGGCAGTGATCCCCCAGTCGCACGGCTGCTGCGGATTTGCAGGAGATCGGGGCTTGTTCTTTCCGGAACTGACGGAATCGGCAACACGCACCCAGGCAGCGGAAATCGGCAATCTCCGGGGCAACATCAAGGGGTACTACTCCACTTCACGTACCTGCGAAGTGGGGCTGAGCAGCGCGACAGACCGATCGTATTCCTCCATCGTCCATCTGGTGGAGCGGGTGTCACGATCCGTATGAACGCATTTTATACCCGGTACTTAATCATCTTACAATCTTTGAAAGTAAGACAGTCGTCCCCTGGAATGCTCCACTATTCTTACTTGCGCTTTGCAGTTGTGATGGAAGATAAAAACTCCGGACTCAATTTTGTCTGGAATTTTCTCGTTCTTTTTCCCGGAATCATTTTCCTCTCTGGTGCGTTAACGGTTGATTGAGATTAGCGAATCACGAATTTCCTGTAGGTGCACGAGTCTATTTAGACAACGCAGAGACCGCCTCGAAGAGATCCCGTGACGACGGGACAAAGAAACTACAATACATATCTGTCCAAATAGCGTAATAAATTTTGCAAATATTTTGTATACATAATCACTATACGTCAGATTCAGCATCTTGTATCAGGCCCATGTTTTCTGAACACTCTCGGTGCACGGGACAAATCGGCATTCAGAGAACAGCACAGATCGCACTTGTACCCCTTTCGTTACTGGCGCTTTTCTTTTACGTGAGCTGCGGGAGCCGGCTCTTTCCTGAGAAAATTGAATTGAACCGTTCCTGGCATTTTCGGTATGATCCCGATGGGAAAGGAATGCAACAGAAATGGTATGCGTCAAACACCTCTCTTACCGGTTGGATCAGTGTACCCGGGGGAAGTTATTGGGATAAAAACTATGATGGTCTCGGCTGGTTCGCCCAGGATGTCCGGCTCCCCGAACTCCGGTCCGATCGGAGTATCGCACTGGTAATTACCGGTGCCGCAGACAGAGTCACTGCCTGGGTCAACGACAGTCTGCTTATTGAACAGGCGAGTGGCCGCCATCTGGTATACGCGGATATTGCGAATGTGTATCATCCCAACCGGAAGAACCGGTTCGTGATTATGGTGGAAGATACCGGAGGTGCGGGCGGTTTAACCGGTGATGTCGCTATCCGGAAATACCTCACTCCCCGGGAATTAGTGAATTAGTTCTCATTATATGCGCATTCCTTGTATATTTGGCAGTCTGAAAGTCGGGCACGGGTTTGAATAACAGTGCGAAGAAAATTGTGGTTACTCCACCTGCCGACATTGAACCGGGACAACGATTCACTATGAATCAGAACACCATCAGTGTTATTTTCCGGCGGTTGATACCAGGGATGGCTCTCACCAGTGCATTATTACTTTGTTTGAGTGGAAGTATCCTGTCGCAGCCGCTCACCCGGTTTCCGGAGTTCCATCTCCCGGTCCCGGAAGATTCCGGGAGTGCGTATCTCTACAGCAATCAACAGGACAGTTACTGGTTTGGCGAGACACATGGTTATCACAATCAACCGGACCAGGGATGGAATTACCGGCATCAGATGATTCTCAGGGATATTTTTATCTCAGTTGATGGGGTGCACTTATCACGAAAAAATACGCATACTATTATCTCGCCTGTGGGACTGTCACGTAGCTTTCCGGAACGGAGCATCGAGGAGCATCTGTATTTTCTGCGGGGACAGCACAGCCTGGTGATTGAACTCATTACGGATACCACTCAATCAGTTACTATCATGCCTGGATTTTCAGGTGATTCGCTCCGGTTCGAAATCCAATCCGGGTTAATTAAAATAATCCAGGATAGGTTTATCACCCCATCCGGCCTTCCGGTAACAATGTTTATAGAGACAAACCAGCCCGGAAACTGGCAGCGGTTGGATAGTACTCTCAACGAGGTGGAAGGGTTTACCTCACCGGTGAACGTTCCTGTCCGCTGGCAGGGTGTTGTCTCCGATACATGCCGGATCCTGGTCACCCTTGCAGATGATTCAGAACATCATCAATTGGAGAAGGATACCTGGCGGACCGCTCTGTCAAGGCAAGTCTCAGAAACAGAAGCACTCATGGACCAGCTCCAGACCGATGATCCCGGTGTGAATCAAGCGATATTCTGGGCGAAATACCAGCTGCAAAACCTTCTCACCTCCATGTACGGGAGAATGTTCCTGGCAGGAATCCCGGAGAATGGATGGTACTCTGTAAGAGAGGCGCTGCTGGCTATCCCGGGTGGATCGCTGGTGACCGGTGATTTCCAGATCGCGGAGCAGATTATCCGCGCTTTTGCCGACCAGCAGATTACGGCGGGAAGCGCGAAGAATTACGGGCGTATTCCACGCAGATTCCTGCCCGGCTGCCGCGATTACGACGCCGCAGATGTGACGCCCTGGGCCATTATCATGCTGTATAACTATCTCCGATACAGCGGCGATTTCAGGTTCGCCCAGGAAATGTACCCCTTGGTCTATCATGCCATTCAGGGCGCCCTGAACCATCGAGTTTCGGAAGAGGGGCTGTTCCTTCACGGCGAGGCGGAAACCTGGATGGACGGGATGGGTGAAGATGGTCCGACTGCTCCACGAGGCGATCGGGCGGTGGAAATGCAGGTCCTCTGGTACCGGCAACTGAAAGCAGGAGCAGCCATCGCCGGGGAGTTAGGGTTTGAAGAAACCGCCGACCGATGGCAGCAGGCGGCTCAACAGGTGCAGCAGAATTTTGCTGCGCGATTCTGGAGTCCGGAAGTGGACAGACTGTTGGACCACCTGAATCTCAACGATACGCCGGATTTATCAGCAAGACCAAACCAGATATTCGCCGTCAGTCTGGCGGATGATTTATTATCCCCGGAGCGTCAGGGACAGGTTGTCCGAATGGTGGTGCAGCACAATACCTATCCCTGGGGAGTGACTACCCTCTCTCAATCCGAACGGAATTTTCACCCCTATCGCTCGCTGCCTCCCCTGTATACTGTAAACCAGGCTCTGCATAACGGTTTAATCTGGCCGTGGCTGAGCGGACCGGTGATCTCCGGGTTAATGAAGTTTGGACATACGGATACCGCATCCCGATTAACAAATATGCTCACCAGTCAACTATTGCAGAACGGCATGACCGGATCACTGGGAAAGGTGCATGATGCCTTCTCACGGGATTTGCTGCCTGAACGGTTGAGACCAACGGAAGAAGGAACTCGCAATGATATGGAGGCGTATGGTCCCTCCCTGGCGGAGTATGTTCGTATCTGGTACCAGGATTATCTGGGAATCGAACCGGATGCTTTTCACAACCGGCTTGTCCTTTCACCGCAGATTCCGGAAGACATTACCCGGATTCAAACCAATGTTCGGATGGGAAACAGAAATATTGCAATCCGGTACGAAAAGTCCGACGGACGGTTCTCATTTCACTTACGGAATGACGGGGAACCTGTGAAAATTCAACTACAACTGCGGCAAGGAGACACGCTTTTCACACTCCCGCAGCCGGTTCGATTAGCCAGCACACCGGTGCCGGTCTCCGTCCATTTTCAATACGGTGAGAACCGGTTCGTACTCCATGACCTGGACATTAACACTACCTCCACTGTAACTCGATTCCGGAAAGCATTTTGTTCCCCTCTGACATTTACATCTCCCTCTCTCGATACAAATCTGGCTGTCTTTGCGGAACCCGAACATCCGCTTCTTTCGGAGTCTCAGGCCACCCATGAGTATTACACCGCCCGATCAATAGTAGACGTGAAGGATGCCGCCGGGGACGATTTGGGCCCCGGAGCGGCGTATCAGTATCCCACCCATCCTTCCTTTGAACCGGGCATCTTTGACCTCACTGGATTTGCCGTGCGTACCGATGACGACTACGTGCACTTTGATCTCTATTTCAAGCACATGCTGTCCCAGGAGCAGCCGGGAGAATCCGGACTCCCCCTGATCTTTGTGGCGGTGGGCATTCACACGGGCGACGATGCAGGAATTTCTCAATTCGGATATAATTCCGGTTATCAGGTTGGTCCTGAAGATCCCATTCAGTATATCCTGTATATCGGGAATGGATTCCGGTTCGTTACCTCTACAGGAGAGATACTTGTGGAGTTTGTCCCCGGGCAAGAGAATTATTATTCACTCGTAAAACGGGAGGAGAAAAAACTCCATGTCGCTATTCCGGTGGAATATTTTCCTCAGGTGAAGCGATGGTGGAAGTACACGGTAATTGTTGGAGGCCGGGAGGACCACGGCGGCGGGGAATTGGGCGCGTTTCGTAAAGTGAACGACATTCCCTGTCTCTGGTATGGCGGAGGCAAGTCGGATCCCGATGCGCCCAACTGGTATGACATTCTTCGAGTCGGGTTTGAATGAGCGGGCCGGTTAAAAATGCTTTTGTAAGGTCATCGAACAGGGAGGAGGCAACCATCATATTGGTAAAAGAGAGGTGCTCGGGAATCAGCGACATTCCATTTTGTAAATCACCGAGTTGATTGTAGATTACACAATCATGATGAAGGTGCTGAAACAGTCGAAAATACCGGTATTCATTGGCTCCCTGCTGCTGGGCATCGATTTCCTCACCAAATGGATCGCCAATGTCGTCCTGTCTGTGGAAAGCACCGTACATACGGCGCTGCCGTTCTGGAAGTGGTATCTCACCTATAACGAAGGGTATCATTACATTTTTGGAGAATTAGCGCATTTTCGCGTCACCCAGACCGTGGGCCTGATTGCCGTGCTGGTGCTCATCTGGATTATGGCCAGGCAGCGTGCAGATCTTCATCCGGGCAATCCGCATCGGGTGCTGTTTGGCATCTATATCAGCCTGCTCATCGGCGCGACTGGCAATCCCTGGGAAACCCTGGTGTTAGGCCGGGTCACCGATTACTTCATTTTCACCCCGCTTCCGTGGCCTTCCAATCTTGCGGATCAATATATCAACCTGGCGATTTATGTGTTTATGCCACTCTGGATTGTGCTCTCCATCCGGGAATCCCGCAAAAAGAAAAAGGCCAGAGAGGAAGATATGCAGACCTCACCGGTGGAGACCGAAGAGTCTTCATAATCTCCATTTGATTGCTTATATATAAGTATTACTACTAGTTCAGCACCGGAGGTGAATTTATGCGTGCGATGATCCTACACGATCAGCAAGCGGTTGAAGCTCATCCGCTGCAGCTGGAAGATATCGAAGTTCCTGAACCCGGGCACGGGGAAGTACGCATAAAAGTGCGTGCCTGTGGTGTGTGCCATACTGATTTACATGAGATTGAGGGTGATATTGACCTTCCCGGACTGCCGGTGATACCCGGGCATCAGATTGTCGGAGTCATCGATGACCTGGGGGAAGGGGTCAGTGACTGGATTCCCGGCACCCGGGCGGGCGTCCCCTGGCTGTATTCTGCCTGCCAGGAGTGCACTTTCTGCAAACGCGGACTGGAAAATCTCTGCGAAAATGCGAAGTTCACCGGTAAAGATGTGGATGGCGGCTACGCGGAATATATGATCGCGCGGGAAGATTTTATTTATGCAGTGCCCAGAGATTTTCCTGACCTTCAGGCTGCACCATTATTGTGTGCCGGAATTATCGGATACCGGGCCTTCCGGCTGAGTGAAGTGGAACCGGGCCAGAATCTGGGGATCATCGGATTTGGGGCGTCGGCGCATGTCATCATTCAGGTAGCCACTCACCGAAAGTGTCAGGTCTACGTTTTCACCCGCTCGGAGGATCACCGGCGTCACGCAGAAGAGCTGGGAGCGGTCTGGACCGGCGGCTCACAGGATGACCCCGGTGCGAAAATGGACGGGATTCTGAACTTCACGCCCGCCGGAAATACGGTTATCGATGGGCTGAAAGTCCTGCGCAAAGGGGGAATCCAGGTCTGCGCAGGTATCCATATGAGCGACATTCCCCAGATGCCCTACAGCCTGATGTATGGCGAACGGACTCTCCGAAGCGTGGCCAACAGTACCCGGAAGGATGCCAGAGAGCTGCTGGAACTGGCGGCGAAAATACCGGTTCGTACTGATGTGGAAATCTACTCGCTGGAGAAAGCCAACGAAGTGCTGAAGCTTCTGAAGCAGAGTGAAATTCGGGGCGCGGCTGTGCTGCAAATATCGGAAAATTAGAACCAATGGGCGACTTGCCTCCGTTTCAAGATGTACTTGGGCAGTGTGATACAGGTTAGACAATAGCGAAATGATATTTTTTACCTCTCGATTACTCTTCCATATCAAATGTCCTCCACCCATCATCTTGCATACTCTGGTGTAGCGGCGCCCTGCTGTGGTTTCATACGTCTTTACCAGGAGATCCTTTCCCGGCCTGCCGGGATCAGGATGGCAATCGCTGGCAGGAACTCACTGTATCCCGTATTTACTTCGCTCCCCCCTCCAGCAGTTCGTAATATTCTTCCGGATAAGGCGGCTTGAAGTCCGGTATCGGCGGCAGTTCCAGATACCTGCCTTCAGGATTTTCCCTGATTTTCTCAAGCAGCACTTCCACCGCTTTCTCCAGCTGGGGGTCATATCCGCTCACCACCAGTTCCGGCCGGTTGTCTACTTCAATATCCGGAGCCACGCCGTAGTTCTCCATATTCCAGGTACTGTTCAGGTCGTACATGGAGAATTCGGGCGGGTAGATATATCCGCCGTCCATAATACCGGGATTGCCACGGATACCGCGCACGCCGCCCCAGGTTCGCTGCCCGATGAGTTCGCCCAGACCGTACTTCCGGAAATAATAAGGGAAGATGTCCCCGTCACTGGCGGAATAGGCATTCATCAGGCAGACCATGTATCCGGTGAAGACCTGATCCGGGACCGGACTGATGTAGCCGTTCCGGTTCATACTCATCCCGATCAGGGTTCTGCGGAGCCGTTCCAGAATCAACTGATCTACAAACCCGCCACCGTTGTAACGTACATCGATGATGATTCCCTGCTTTCTGATCTGGGGGTAATACTGTTCCACGAACTCATTCAGTCCGGTAGCGCTCATATCGGTAAGATACACATAACCGATCTTCCCGTCTGACATTTCCGCGACCTTCTCCCGGTTCCCTTCTATCCAGGCAAGATGACGAAGCTCGTATTCGCTCTCGACGGGAACTACCGTCTCTGTCCAGGCCCCATCTTCGGATGGACGGGAATTCACGGTGAGTCTCACCTGCTTGCCTGCCTTATTTTCCAGGAAGGCGTTAAAGTTATCACCGGCCTGCACCGGCTCGCCGTCGATGGCCAGGATATATGATCCCTCCGGCACATGGATGCCGGGTTTGGTGAGCGGCGAGGCCCGATCTTCTCTGGTATTATCGCCTGCATAGATCCGGGTGATCTGATAGTAGCCGTTGTCAATCGCCAGGTCCACCCCTAACTGACCGTAGGTCACCTCGTCAATATCCGGATAATCGCCGCCGCCCACATAGGTATGAGAATTCGACAGTTCCCCGATCATCTCTCCGATGACGTAGTTGAGGTCGTACCGGTGGGCCACGTGCGGAAGCAGCACCGCATATTTCTCGCGCATGGCTTCCCAGTCCACCTCATTCATCCGGGGATTGTAAAAATAGTCGCGTTGATATCGCCAGGCCTCTTCGAACATCTCCCGCCATTCCGCCTGGTAGTCGACCTTCGCTTTCATCCCGCTGAGATCCAGCGCTTTGGCGTCGGAAATTTTCTCGGGTTTGGCCTCCACGATGTAGTAATCGCTGTTTTGCTTGTAAATCAGGTGGTTCCGGTCCGGCGAGATATCATAATTCTCAACGGATTCCACCATTTCGATATCTTCACGCTTGTTCATATCAAAGCCGTGGAGCACAGGCTTCACCGGCTCCACTTTGCCGTCCAATCCCCGGGTGGGATAGGAGACATAAAATATGGCGTCGGCACCGGCATGAAGCGAGCGGTAATTGTCTGCGTCCACCGGCACCCGGACCATCCTGTCCCGAAGGCCTTCGAAATCAATCTGAACCCGGGGCGGTTGCTCCGTCTCCCGGTTTGCTTCTTCCGAGCTTTCCTCTTCGTCATCCGTGACCTTCACTTCATCGCTCTTCGGCTTGAAGGGATTGAGGGTATCCTTCTGTAGCGTCACCAGATAAATGCCGGTGGTCCGGTGATAGTTGTAGGTGAAATCGAAGGTGCCCAGGGAGGGATTGAAATTGCGGTCGGAGAAAAAGTACAGGTATTTCCCGGCAGGATCCCAGGCGGGGGCCCAGTCATTGGTGAGATCAGTCGTCAGCTGGGTGATATTTTTATCATCAGGATTGTAGAGGTAAATTGATTGAAAAAACGTCTCGTGCGTTTTGGAATAGGCCAGCCATTTGCTGTCCGGCGACCAGCGGTATTCCCGGATTTCCCAGTGATCGCTGGAGTCCACCAGCACCGGGGTTTTCTCTTCGATATCCACGTACCACAGGCGAAAGGCTTTATCAGAAAACGCCAGTTTTTTGCTATCCGGCGACCAGAGTGGGGGATATCGAAACATGGATGCCTCGGTGGTAATGCGTGCCTCTTCGGCGCCGGGTTCGTCTTTGATAAGGTAAAGGTCATCTTCCCCGTGGCGGTCGGAAAAGTAGGCGATCCATTCGCCGTCGGGTGACCAGGCCGCATATTTCTCCCGGATGCCGGGCGTCCGGGTTAAATTACGGATATCCCCGTGCTCTTTGGGAACAGTATAGATATCGCCCCTGGCTTCGAAAACAGCCCGCTTCCCGGTGGGCGCAAGATTAAAGGTGGTGATGAGTTTCTCGGTGTCTTCCCACCAGGGACGCCGCAGTCTGCGGTCGCCGGGCAGATAGATGGTGAGTTTCTGCGGTTCGGAATTCTCATGGGTGATGTCGAGAGTGTACAGGTAGCCGTCGTTCTCGAAGACGATCTTTTCCTGACCGGCACTGGCCCATTTGACATCATATTCCCGAAAGAACGTCCGCTGCCGGAATTCCCGGGTGGTGAGATCGTATTCCCATATATTTGCCCGGCGCGGATCTTTCTGATCCGGAGTATCGACTGACGGCCTGTCCGAAGTGAAAAAGATCTTGTCGCCGATCCACATGGGGTCCGTGTCTGTCCCGATCCAATCGGTGATCTGTTCGCTGGTGTTCTGCTGAAAGTCATAGATCCAGATGTCCTGGGCCAGGCCGCCGGTATATCGCTTCCAGGTGCGGAAGTTCCGGAATTTCCGGTTGTACGCGATTCTGGTGCCATCCTCATTGAACGAAGTGAGTCCGCCCTTTGGCAGCTGCAGCCGCTCCGGGGTGCCGCCTTCCAGGGCAACGGAATAGAGGTGACCGAACCAGGTGTGAAACGTATGGCGTCTGGACATAAACAAAATGAATTCACTGTCCGGGAACCATTCCAGCACCATGTTCTCGGGACCACTCCGCTCACTGAGTGACTGTGGTGGTTGAAGATACGTCAGTTGTTTCGGCTCGCCGCCTTCTGCCGGAATCACGAACACGTTGTCATGTCCGTCGTATTGGCCGGTGAAGGCAATCCATTGTCCGTCCGGGGAGAACCTGGGGAGTCGTTCGATCCCGGCATGGGTGGTGAGCTTCCGGGCGGTGCCACCGGTGGCGTCTGCGGTCCAGAGATCACCGCCGTACACAAACACCACCTGGTTCCCATGGATATCCGGGAAGCGTAATAAGCGGCCTTCGTCCTGGCCGTTGAGCACAAGTGGAATTAGAAGAATACTCATGAGTATTATCAATCTGATTCTGACATTCACCTGATTACTCCTTCCTTCTGGTATCGTTTCAGCCAACACCATTGATAATGCATTGTGAAGCCCGGCTTGCATTTTGTTCTCAATCGGAAGAATTGTTACCTGCACAGTATCGAATTCCGGGGAGCTGTGTATAAATCCGATCTCCCTCCATACTGGGTTACTCCCGTCCGGCGGGTAAATTTAAACCATCCCTGATAAGGAAATCAATATGTCAGTTTTGTTCCTGTCCTCGTTTTCTCTCAGATTACGGGATCGTCGACTTGCCAAAGAAAAAAGACGCGTATCGCCCTGGTCAGGAAGTGATTTCCATATAGGCAAGTCCATACTTTTCACTTTCTCCGAGGGGTCGAAGATCCCGATGGCGATTTAGCCCGCTTGATTCTCTGGAACCTGACTTCTAAATTCTCCTGGCATTTGAGAGGACACATATGTTAAAGGAGCGAATAAATGGCCTGCGGGGCACTGGAAACTGGCCTTTCAGGGGAATGTCCACAATCTGCCCGAGTCTGATTACCAGACGATTAAAGAGCGGCTTTCCAGAGGAGTTCATGTCTAGACGCTGATGGAAGAACAAGCCAAAAAGCAGGTGCTGAAGATGTTCACCTACGGGATGTTCATCTTCACGGCCAGGGCCGGGGAAGAGATCGCCGCCAGTTCAGTGACCTGGGTGACCCAGTGTTCGTTCAAGCCGCCGCTGGTGGCGGTGGGGCTCCGGACGGACGGCGGACCTTATCATATCGTCCGGCAATCCGGCATCTTTGCGCTGCATATCGTTCCGGCAGGGGAGAAAAAATTAGCCAGCAGCTTTTTCAGATCGGCACATGTACAGGACGATAAGTTGAACGGGTATACGTTCCGGCTGAATCCGGAATATGGAGTGCCGGTCCTCGATGCAGCTCCCGCCTTTCTCATCTGCAGAGTCCGGGAGATTCCGGAACTGGGGGATCACCATCTGGTCATAGCAGAAGTGGTAGATGCACGGATACGGGAGAATGCCGACCCTATGGTGCTCCGGGATACCGGGTGGAGCTACAGCGGGTGAGAGGCGAATGGGAAAGCAACCACGAATTTCACCAATGCACACGAATGTGAAATTATGAATTTAATCGAAGGTCGGGAATCAGATAAGTTACGGGCGTATCTTCAGGCACGACGGCAGTATGACAAGTACCGGATCCCCGAACCGGAATTATCTCTGGAGAACAAATTCCGGCTGTTAGATGCCATGTGTGAGTTCGCCCGTTCTATGGGGGCGTTTCCGCTCGAGAATCCCCTGGAAGGTATAGAGGTGGACATCAGAATAGCGAAGGTGGTGAATAGTGTTTCAGAAGCTCCTGAAAAATATCGCGAGGATACTGAAGAAAAATAATATCCCCTATATGGTTATCGGGGGGCAGGCGGTACTTATGTATGGAGAAGCACGTCAAACCAAGGATATTGACGTGACTCTGGGCATCGACGTTGACCAATATGAGTTAATGCACACAGCTGTGAAAGAACTCGAACTGGAGATATTACCGGATGACATCGAGCAGTTTATTCAACAGACACGCGTGTTACCTACGCTTGAATTAGAGTCCGGCATCAGGGTCGATTTCATATTTTCTTTTTCTCCTTACGAACGGCAGGCAATCCGGCGGGCGCATGATATTGATATGCAAAAAGAACCGGTGAGGTTCGCAACCATGGAAGACGTGATCATTCATAAATTAATTGCCGGACGGGCCAGGGATATCGAAGACATTAAATCAATGTTGATAAAAGCGCCTGAATATGAGTCGGAGTATATCGAAGACTGGCTTCGGAAATTTGATGGAAGCCTTCATGAGAATTTCCAGGGGAAGTTTCGGACCATTCTTAACGAACTCTCATCAAAATAATATCCCGGAATGCGTTGATGCATAACTTCGCCGATATAAAGCAATCGTTGCGGAAGCAGGATTTCAAGGAACTTTCCGCATTGATCCCGGAGTATGCAGACGAGGACGCAGGAAAATATAACCGGGTCTTGCGACAAATGATATATCTGGCAGCGCATGAGCAGCCGGGAGAGCAGTCTCCTCTGGGAGCGGTCTATCTGGATGCGATCCGGGATCTCCGGACGCTCTACGAAGACTCGGAAGCCGGGCCCTGGTCTTTGTTCGAAGTTGCCCTCCGCTATTTCTGCACTCTCGAACTCCGTGAATTCGATAAAGACGTGACCACCATGCAGCCGGAAGATATGGGCCAAATCGTCATGGTGGATGATTTCGTGGCGTCTGTCCGTTCCGGGGCATCGGACGAGGCGGTACATGAGGCGGTGAAGCTCACCTGGATAATGGATAATATCTTCTATCTGGGAGAAATTCTCACCGAACTGGCTGCTTCAACTACCAGGGACGATGGCTTCCCATTGATTCTGGCCGGGGCGGTGCTCAAGTCCATTGATTTTGTGGAAAGTTCGCAGCTGAATCCGCTTCTCTTTCTGCTAACGGAGTACCTGAGCCGGACCGGAATGGATGTACCGGCAAATGTTGACTGTGCTGACTTACAGGATGCACCGTTCGAGCGGTATTTTACCCTGGTGTTCAACGCCGATGAGAATGAAGTCCTGGATACCGTCTATCTTGCGTATGCCCGGCAGATCTGGGAAGCGGTGCGGATGAAGGAGGACTCCATCCGATATGGTATCTGCAGATATCTTGAGTCCCGGTTTACCTCCGGAGAGGCGTCAGCGCACGCCATCGAATATCAGACGAAACAAGGGAGTATTCAGGACATCATTGAGACGTTGATCAATGGTGACATGGAGACCTGCCACGCGCTGATTCTGGGCTACATCCGGGACGGCACAGGACTGGGAACCCTCTTCCGGCATTTGACTGATGTCTTCCTGGAGCATACTTCTCCCGGGCGTCCCCTGAAGCTCATCTTACTCAACAGCTACAGAACAGCTGTCGCTTTTCTAACTCCTCCTGAACAGTACCAGGCTATGCTGAAAGCGGCAGATCTGGTGCGGGAGGTGATGAATCAGTGAGTCTCCTTAATGGCTTTACCTGTATAAAAATAGCACACGGATTAACACGGAAAAAAACCGATGGACACAGATCCTCCCTTCCCAACATCCAAAGTACATAAGTGCATAGGTACAAGGGTACATACATCCGGGATATGTATGCTTGCATCGGCAGTGAATCTTTGAGGACGATTGTACAATGTTCGATACCGACTACCTCATATCCTTATATACCTATGTCCTTATGTATCCGGTGATGTGTGGTGTGGGGACTCTTCAACTCTTTTCTCTTAACTCTTAACTTTTAAGTTGTCATATCTGCGGTCATCTATTTTTTTCTGTGGTAATCCGTGTGCTATTCTTGTCAGTCTCAGGCTGCAAACACCACTGCCAAAGTCATCTTTGCAAAAACAGGCCTGTTTTGTATATTCGGATGAGATGAAGAAGCCATACAACGATTACAACAGTTATCTCCGGGAAGTCTTTGGAAAGAAGACCTACAAGGTGTCCATCCGGGGTGGCTTTACCTGTCCGAATATTGATGGAACGGTCGCCAGCGGGGGGTGCACGTACTGTAATAACGCCAGTTTCGTCCCCAGCTATCTGAAGCGTAGTATGAACATCCGGGAACAGGTGAACCACGGAGTTGAATTCCTCTCCCGGCGATACGGTGCGGAAAACTTTTTAGCGTATTTTCAGGCGTATTCCAACACCTACGATGAGGTGGATCACCTGAACCGGTTGTATCGTGAGGCACTGGATCATGAGCGAATCGCAGGCCTGGTGGTCGGCACCCGGGCCGACTGCGTGCCCGAACCGGTGCTGGATCTGCTGGAAGAGATTGCCCGCGAGTATTACGTCTCCGTGGAATACGGGATCGAATCCATATCCGATGACACGCTGGAGCGGATTAACCGGGGACACGATTTCGCAGCACTCATCGATGCCGTCAATCGCACGGGGAGCCGGACCGGAATTCATATCGGGAGTCATCTGATACTGGGCTTTCCCTGGGAAGAGAGAGATCACTGGCTCCGTGCGGCGGACGTAGTCTCTTCCCTGGGTATCGAATATCTGAAAATACATCACCTCCATGTGGTAGAGGGGACAGCAATGGCCCGGCAGTACCGGGAACAGCCCTTCACAGTCTTCGAATTCGACGAGTGGATTCAGCTGGTGGCAGATTTTCTGGAACGGTTATCCCCGGAGATAGTGGTGGCTCGTCTTGCGGGCGGGGCTCCACCTGGCATCCTCATCGCCCCGAAATGGGGTGGGAAACGTCATACTCACGTGGTGCAGGCGGTCATCCGGGAACTGAACCGGCGCGGCACCCGGCAGGGCGTGAAATACAATCAGAATCCGGTTGAAGCATGAAAATCGGCGGGTACGATATCACCTCCCTTTCCACCGGCACCTTCGGCCTGGATGGCGGCGCCATGTTTGGTATTATTCCGGAGCCTCTCTGGAGTCGGTACGTGCAGCCTGATGAACGGAACCGCATCACTCTGGCAGCCAGAGTCCTGCTGATCCGGGGGTTGGGAAAGAATATCCTGGTCGATACCGGATTGGGTGATAAGTGGTCCCAAAAACATAGGGATATATACAAAATAGATTCGAATGCCGGCGGACTCCTTCACTCATTTCGAGAACACGGGCTCGGGCGGGAAGATATCACTGACGTTATCCTCACTCATTTGCATTTTGATCATGCCGGAGGTGCGACCATGGAGGAGAATGGAACGCTGGTTCCCACCTTCCCGAACGCCACCTATTATGTGCAGCGGGAGAACTGGCAGTGGGCGACCAATCCGACTGAGAAGGATGCCGGGAGTTACCGCCGGGAAAATTTCGTTCCCTTGAGTGAACACAGAGTGCTGGAGTTTACGGAAGGCGAAGAAGAACTCCTCCCGGGGATACGGGTACTTCTCACTCATGGACATACCAGAGCGCATCAGCACCCCCTTATCCGCGATGCGAAGACGAAACTCTTTTTCTGCGGAGATTTAATGCCGACCCGGGCGCATCTGGCAGTTCCCTGGGTTATGGGATACGATAATTTCCCGCTTTCCACCATCGAGGAGAAAAAACGGGTCCTGAACCGGGCGGCCGAAGAAGAATGGATATTATGTCTGGCGCATGACCCGGAGACCAGCGCGTTTACCGTCAAACGAACCGACGAAGGGCATCACATTGATAAAACTCTCACCATCTGATTGTGTTGTCATCACTCATTCATGGATGTGTTCGGCGGAAACAGCGGGCAGGAAAAATTGATAGGCAGGTGAATGAATCCCTGGATGCTGATTTCGTTCATTGCAGTCAACACCGAGCTACCGCAGAATCGCATGGGGCATCAAGGATTTCCGGTAATATGCAAATGCATTTGATGAGTAAATGGTTGTTGAGTTTTCTCTGTGGAATATTCATCGGGCTGAGTACATTCACCAGCGCCCAGGAGACTCCCAAATCCCGGTATCGGATGCAGGAAGTCGTGGTGACCGCCTCCCGGCTGCCGTCCACATTCATGGAAACGGTGCGCCATGTCACTGTGCTTGACAGCACGGATATCAGGTCCCTGCCCGTGCAGAGTGTGCAGGAATTGTTGTCCTATGTCCAGAGTGCTGATGTGAAGCAGCGGGGACCGCTCGGGGTGCAGGCGGATGTGAGCCTTCGCGGCTCCACCTTCGAACAGACACTGGTGCTGTTGAACGGGGTGAAGGTGACCGACCCGCAGACCGGGCACCATCAGTTGAACATCCCGGTGAGTCTGCAGGATATAGAACGCATTGAAGTTCTGCACGGGCACGGGTCGAGTATTTACGGGCCGAATGCGTTTGGCGGGGTTGTCAATATTCTTACCAGAGAATCCCGGGGCGCTTTTCTATCGACCGGAGCGGTAGCCGGGGAGTACGGATTGCTCGAGGGGCATATCACGAGTGCGTATCCGGTGGGCAGAACTGCAAACCGGCTGTCCTTTTCAAAGCGGATATCCGGCGGATATCGGCCTAACACAGATTTTGATATTACCAGATTCACCCACACAACCACGGTGGATGTTGGCGAGCAGCAAATGAATCTGCTGGCGGGGTATATGCGGAAAGCGTTTGGTGCCAACGATTTTTATGCAGGCAACTTCCCGAACCAGCGGGAGGAAACCCGTACCAGTATCGTTCAAATGGGGGGCGAATTCCAGGTCCGCAAAATGACGCTTCTTCCAAAGATGTATTGGCGCCGCAACTACGACGAGTTCATTCTCGACAGCCAGCGAGCGGATTGGTACCGGAACAGGCACACCACCGATTCCTATGGAGGGGAGCTGCAGTCGCAGTTTACCTCGGCATTGGGTCAGACCGCAGTGGGAGGGGAGCTCGGCCGTGAACTGATTCGCAGCAACAGTCTGGGGAATCATCAGCGCAGCCGGGGCGGGCTCTTTCTGGAGCACCAGATGGAACTCGCTTCTTCCCTGGATGTGATGACCGGGGCTTTCGCTTATTACCATTCCGGCTGGGGCTGGAAGGTATGGCCCGGCGTAGGCATCGGTCTGTCTGTCACGCCCACCTTGCAGGTATACGGAAACATCGGCAAAGCCTATCGGGTGCCGAATTTCACTGAACTCTATTATGACAGTCCCGCCAACAAGGGCAACCCTTCTCTGAAGCCCGAAGAATCCCTTTCGTATGAAGGAGGACTCAAATGGCTGGACCGGGGACTCCTCGGAAATATCTCCCTGTTCCGGCGTCACGGAAACAATCTGATCGATTGGGGCAGGAATCACTCCGATGATCCCTGGATGGTCAGAAACCTCTCCCGAATCCGCACCACCGGGATGGAGGCGGCTGTCGATGTCTTTCCGCACCAATCGGGCTTTTCGGGACCGGTGAATAGGATAGAGTTGAAATACGGGTACCTTCGCTCCACAATTCAGGAAGTCGCTGCCACTCAATCAAAATATGTGTTCAATTATCCCCGGCATCAGGTGATGGTGGACATCATCCTGAGCCTCCCCTTCCGATTGCGGCAGCGGTGGAGTTATCGCTATGAGAATCGACTGTCGGGGAGCGGCCATCAAACCCACCAGATTGTGGATACCCGCCTGTATCGCCGGAGCGCAAATTTCCGGCTGTTTCTTGACGTTACCAATCTCTTCAATGAGCAGTACCGGTATTTCCCCGGAGTGCCCATGCCGGGACGCTGGATACGGCTGGGCATCGAAACAACCATCAACGGGACCGATTAGCATCTCATCCTCTCTTCCCCCCAGAGGAGATTGTAATCACAATCGTACTTGCCGGTCCTCTTCTCTGTACTTGCTTCCGATCGAATCCCTGCCTGTCGGCAATCAGCTGCGCAGTCGATTCCGATCCGATGCGCAATCGGTTCCAATCAACTGCGCAGTCGTTTGATCACTGATCCGGACTTGTGAGACAAGAAGTACGGAGACGATCAGCGACAAGTGCTGAGATAATAATCAGGACGTCCTCAGCCGGTCATATTGTTTCGCCGGAAAAGATCCGGAGGAATCCCGGTTATGCATACGCTTATCGCTGATAATCCACCACCCGGGCCATGGACTGCACCGACCGGATAAATTCAAGGATCTCCTGATGGGCCGGATGCTGTCGGTAGGTCTCGAAATCTTCAGTATTCCGGAAGGTGGAGATTAAGACGATATCCATGGCAGCTGCGGATTCTCCGATGTTAATACCCACTTCGTAGTCCTGAATCTGAGGTATCACCGTCGGCAGCGACTCCAGCCGCCGTTTCATTTCTCCGGCATTCTCCTGTTTGGATTTTCCCCCGGCCTCTTTTAGCAGTTCCCACATTACGACATGACGGAACATCTGTGCGCCCCTTTGTTTTGAGTTGAGTCAGACCATTATGACGGGGATAATGTAGAGAACAGGCCGCGGAAAGGGAACAGTCACGGACGAGGAACGGCCGGAGCGACTCTATGACAAAAAGCAAACCCGCTGCCGTTCGGGTGCAAAACAGCAGCGGGTTGACGGAGGAGAGGGTTCTCCTTTTACAGTATCAAATATTTAACAGATAACTGACTTTCAGCAGCAGCACATTATCGCTGGGAGCCCGGAAGAGGGTGCGGATGTCCCGGTTCATGTCAAACCGGCTGATGGATTCCGCATGGGTGAATCCCTGGGACCAGACCAGATATAAAATAGAACCGCTGGTATATTCCCAGCGCAGAACCAGATTTGACCGAAACTGTTTATAATTAAAATCACGGGGTTGGAAGGAGTACTCAGCGTTCCCGTCCTGATTTCTGTCGACTTCGAAGCTGCCATCCACTTCCGAGATTTCGGCATCGGTGAAGGTATGGAACCGGTTATCGAAAGCGGGTGCTCTGGGGTCCTCCACCTCTTTGTAGTTCCGGTATTTCCCGGCGGTGATGTATGGCTGGGCATAATACTGGATGGACAGGTTCGGTCGGATCGTGTAATCGGCCCGGATGGTCATTGACCAGGTGGTTTGGTCCATATCCGAGAAGATATAGTGTGGATTGCCCTGTATATCGGTGGCCTCGGTTACCCAGCCCCATTGATCCTTCATAAACCTCACCCCGGGGCCCAGAGAGAACTGGATGTTGTGTTTCGGACGGAACGTGGCTGTCAGTTCATAATTGCTCCGGTCGGCATCCCGGGCTATCATATAGTTGGTAAAGAAGTTAAAACTGATATCTTTGCTACCGTCTGTCCGCAAATAACTCCAGAGAAAATCGTGGCGATCGACTCGGATTGCCGGACCACCCCGCAGGCTGCTGGGACTCAACCCGGGCAGGTTCACGGTATAGCCTCCGCCCAGACGCCAGTTATTGGTCAAGGTCATATGCGCATTGACATTCCCGCCATTTTCGATTAATTCCGGTTGGTTGGTCCAGCCGGTCCACTGATTGAAGTTGATAAAGTATTCACTTAATAATTTCGTGGATCGCCATTCCCTGTATTGAATCCAGAGGAATTGGGCATGTTGGTCGACCTGTCGCATGAAGCCCAGATCATTGATTTCAAATCCGGGAGTGGAACCGACCACCCCGGTCATAAACCGCCAGTGTCCGCCGCCCATTTTTCCGATAACCAGCTTTTCGGCCAGTCCGGAGAGGGAGGTGGCATTGGTATCCACCGAGACGTGGGAGGCGTCGGGACGCTGAAAGTACCGTGCGGAGCTCATTTGCGTTTCCGTGAGGGCGTCTTTGCTGCCTTCAACATGGCTGAAGGCCAGCGCCGCCTGGATGACATATTTCCTGTCAAAGAATTCGTGGTTCAAGTCGATGCCCCCGGTATATGCGCCGCTTCGCAAGGAGGTGATCCCGGTGTTTTCCAGCCGGCGATTCGTGCTGGTCAGGACACCGCCCAGGGTCGTCTGTCCACCCCGGAAATCCTGCTGAAGCCGGGACAGAAAGTAATTGGTCATGGGTTCGATTACTTGCTGATTGCTTTTACCCTGAGCATACAGAACAGAGGCCTGTTCTTCGGTAGTAAGGGCATCCATCACACCCACGGAGAGGCCCTGTTTGGTTTTCCCGGTCAGTTTGGTGGCGGTTAAAATATTTGTTCTGTCGGGAGATTCGATCGCAATATAATCCTCATTGTCCGGGTCAGCCGACAGATGGGGAGCCCGCCCGATGCGTCTGGAATAGAATAGTGAGTTGGAAGAGAGGCCCCCGTCACCCACTCCCAGGCTGAAATTGAGAATATTCGCTCCTTCCATAAAGAAGGGCCGTTTTTCGGAAAAATAGGTTTCGAAGTTTGTCAGGTTATAGTCGGCCGGATCCGCTTCTACCTGCCCGAAATCCGGATTGATGGTACCGTTCAGAGTCAAACCGTTAGAGAAACTGTATCGGATATCGCCGCCGATGTTGGAGAGCAGTTCATAGTTATTGGGGTGGACCTGATTTTTGAGATCTTCGGAGATTCTGGATTGCCCCACAATGTAGGGAACCATATATACGGGATTCGAGGCGTGGATATCCGAAAGCCCTACCAGCGATCCATACTGGGACACAAAGCCGGATTCATCTTTGGACCAGTAGTTCCAGACGGACAATTCGTTATTATTCCGGGGAAATTCCCGGTACACCTGGAAGCCCCATTCCATGGCATCGCTGTAGGTGAAACGCAGTTCGCGGAACGGGATTTTAAACTCGGCGGTCCAGCCCTGGTCATCAATGTTCACGGCACCGTCCCAGACGGCATCCCAGTCGAAGTCGGCGTTCTGGTCATCGTACCGGCGCAAATCGTGCTTCACACCCGCGGCGTTCAGGCCGAATTCGAACGCGGTCCGGTTATCGTTGTAGCTATCTATGGATACATAAAGCCAGTCCGAGTTGGTATACTCATCCCGGCGGGTCAGAATATTTTTTATTTT
>CAYPST010000038.1:0-33531 GCA_964413425.1 uncultured bacterium | reverse complement strand
TGATCCGTCCACCCCGGCCCGGTTCGTCTCGTACCTGGAACGCGAACAGTACGGCAGACATTCCATCCTGGACCGGACTAGTGTCTGGAAGCAGTCACAACAAGATCCCGGCGCACATATCGCTCCGCAAACGGATTCGGTGTTTGAATTCGTCTGGGAATACCAGATTAAATACATGTACCTTCGCTATTTCCACTGGCAGTTTATCGGCAGAGAAGGTAACCGTATTGATCCGCTGCAATTTTATATGCTGCCGTTCCTGTTGGGATTATTCGGAATGCTCCACCATTTCCAGCGGGACGGTCGGCGGGCATTGATTGTGCTGACGCTCTTCCTGATGACCGGGCTGGCTGTGATTGCCTACCTGAACCAGCCGGATCCCCAGCCCCGGGAACGGGATTACAGTTATGTGGGGTCCTTCATGGCCTTTTCACTCTGGGTTGGCCTGGGCGCCAGCGGCCTGCTGGAGCTGGTGCAGGATGCCCTGGGCAAGCGCAAGCAGCAGCTGGCCGCCGGGGTCTCGTATGGGCTCATCGGGCTGCTGATACTAACAGTGCCGGTGCAGATGCTGGCGACGAATTACCATTCCCACGATCGATCCGGCAATTACGTGGCGTGGGACTACTCGTACAATATCCTGCAAACCGTGGCCCCGGACGGGATTGTCTTCACCAACGGGGACAACGACACCTTTCCGCTGTGGTATTTGCAGGAGGTGGAAAGGATCCGGACCGACGTGAAGGTGGTGAACCTGAGTTTGCTGAACACCCACTGGTACATCAAGCAGCTCCGGGATTACGCCCCCCGGATCTTGCCGGCCAGTTTACGGGACGAGACCATCGAGCAGATGTATCCCATGCAGTTTAAGGCGCAGACAGTGGAAATTTCGGTACCGAAATCAGAACAGAATCCCAGGGGAAGTATTCGGTTCCGCCTGGAACCCACCTATCAGGGACAGGGCATTCGGGTGCAGGATCTTATGATATTGCGCATCCTCCAGGAGAACCTGGGCGAACGACCGGTGTATTTTGCAATTACCGTTTCCCAGAGCAATAAGGTCAACCTTGATGACTTTTTGCGCATGGATGGTCTGGCCCAGCGGGTGATGCCGTATAAGGTGGAGGATCCCATCAAACCGGAGATCATCTCTGAGAATTTATTTCACAACTATCAATATCGAAATCTTGATAATCCGGATGTGTATTTGAATAACGATATACGGAATCTGCTGCAAAACTATCGCTCCTGCTTTATGCAGCTGGCGATGCATTATTACCAGCGAGGGAACCTGGACAGCACCCGGGTCGTCCTGGATCGGATGAGCGGTGCAATACCCGAAGAGACAGTTCCTTTCACCAGCCAGGACATCTATCTGCAGATTGGGCAGCTGTATGCCGAAGCCGGGGAACCGGAAATTTTACGGAACCGGTTAGATGAGGTGCTCCGGCAGCCGAATATCGATTACCAGCGGAAATTATCGTATGGCTGGCTCTATGCCACCAGTCTCAATGATTATCAAAAAGCCGACAGCATTTTCACCCGGGTCTACAATCAGCATCCGAACAATGGACAGGTGGTTGGAGGATTGCTCCATATTTACGAGAGCCAGAATCGCTGGCAGGACGCCTATAACCTGATTAACCGCTGGCTGCAAAATAATCCCGGCGATGAGAGTGCCCGGGAGCTGCTGCAAAAGTACGAGAGTCGACTCCGGCAATCCGCTGATACCAGCGGGGGATAGCCTCCGACATTGAAGAATAAAGAATGAAGAAGGACGAATGAGAAACGGCGAAGAAAAATGGATAGGGGGGAGCAGGCACTTCTTCACTCTTCATTCATCATTCAACATTCATTATTCTTCAATCATGGTTCGTCATGCGATTTGTTCCAGGTGAATGTTTTTTCCACTGAGAAGGAACGCTTTCCCGCAGTATGATACGCATAAATTAAAAAGTGTGAAGACAGCGAATGAAGTATCGCCATATTAATTGATGAACTCTGAACGTCAGCCGCTCGTCTCGATAGTTATCCCTCATTGGAATCATCGGGAGGTGTTAGTTGAATGTCTTGACTCCCTGTCCCGGACACGCTACACGCCTGTTGAGATTTTGCTGGTAGATAACGCATCGTCTGATGACAGTGTACAGTATGTTCGAACTCACTTCCCGGATGTGCGCATTATTCAAAATGACCAGAACCTTGGATTTGCCGGGGGCTGCAATCGGGGGATTGAGCGTGCCCGGGGCAAATACGTTGTTATTTTAAACAATGATACCACGCAACATCCGGATTGGTTGTCGATTCTCGTCCGCTTCATGGAGCAGCAGCCGGCCGTCGGACTTGCCCAGCCGAAATTGATCAACTCCACGGATTCCACCCTCTTCGATTACAGTGGAGCAGCCGGTGGTTTCATGGACAAATATGCATTTCCATTTGCACGCGGCCGGATGTTCGACCAGGTAGAACGGGATCATGGTCAGTATGACGATGTGGCCCAAATTTTTTGGGCCAGCGGAACCGCCTGTATTATTTGCCGGAAAGTATTTGAACAGGTGGGGTTGTTTGATGAGACCTTTTTCGCCCACATGGAGGAAATCGATTTAAACTGGCGGGCACAACTGGCCGGGTGGGATATTGCCGCCGTTCCGAAAGCTGTAGTGTATCACCATAGTGGCTATACGCTTCCCATGGAATCCCCAGTGAAGAAATATTTGAATCATCGCAACAGTCTCCTGATGCTGCTGGCAAATTACCAGCTGCGGAATGTAATAATCAGGGGTTTTCAGCGAGGTTTACTTGATGGAATCGCCTGTGGCTTCTCGCTCATCACCGGCGATGTTCAGCGCTTTCTGGCGATTCTCAAGGCCTGGGGATGGATTCTGGTGCATCCGGGGAAAATTCTCGGTAAACGGGCCAGTGTGCGTGCCATTCGAGTGCATTCTGACGGGGATATAGATAAACGGCTCTATCAAGCGAGCATTGCACTGGAAAAGTATCTTTGCGGGCGATTGGCCTGGGATCCGGAACGACACCGGATCGGGGATTTCTCCCAGAGTTGAGAAAAATCACTCAGGGAAGATAACCCTGATAAATGTTTTTATTGTTCGGATCTACTGAAATTAAGGTTTTTAAAGCGTTGTAATCTTCGAGTTCTCCTGCCAGCCACGCCATTTTATCGGCGTTTCCTTCCAGGAAGATCTTGGTGTATTTATCATCCCGATTTTTATTCAGGATTCCCCCCACCAGTTTCATGGAATCCTGAAAACCGATTCGCGCATCTGAGGTATTCGATTCCTGGTAATCCCAGTACGCATCGAAAAACGTGTACCTTAACATTCGTAAATCCCGGTGATTTTGTAAATCATCCAGCCGCTTCAATCGATCCTGCCATCCGCGACCCAAGCCTGACGCCTGATTGATGATTTCCCGGGCGGTGTTATAATAGGGAGTTCCTGCCAATCGGCCATACGTATCCACTTCACCCGCCAGGATCAGGTAAGCATAAAAGTCAATCACCGCCGTGACGGCAGTGTAGATGCCATGCTGGTAGGTCTGTCCGGAAGTGTACGCGAATTCCCAGGTTTTATCGAAATAGCGTTGATCCGTGCGATTGGTAACTAAGAGTTGGGCAGTGTAGACCGTTTGGGTTCCGGACTCACTCGCCTGTTCAAAATAGATCTGGTAAAGAATAGGCACAGTGGTCCCGTATACATCATCCGTATATTCGTATTCATCGATATACTGCTCCAGATCGTATTTTAAATTTTCCAGGTTCGATTGATACGTGGGATCGAGCCGATCAGCCTGAAGCGTAATCGTTGGATCCAGCTGTTGGGCGGCAGGATGTGCTGTTGCCAGCAGAAAAATGACGGCGACAAATGTAAGTTTTCGCATAGTACATTATCATTCGATATGTTGGGTTGGCAGTAAAATATGGCTCCATTTCGCTGTTTTGTCAAGCGTTTCCTTCGAAACCCATCTGAAGGAATCTACGATCTCTGATGCGAATTGTTGCATTTGTAGTTGAGCAATTTCATTTATACTTTATCCGATTCTACGATAAAAGAGAAATGCAGATCGCCGTTTGAAATCGAAAGGCTTATGGATTCCAGGGAAAATGTGGCGGAATTACTGTCTCGGCAAAAGGTCCTCGAGTTCATTCTTCGTCTTATAGGGGAAGAAGCCGACAGGAGAGAGTTATCGTGTTATGTCGTCGGAGGCTGCGTCAGAGATCTTTTTCTCCATCGCCCCACCACTGATATCGATGTGATGGTGGTTGGAGATGGTGTCGAATTTGCCTGTCAGGTAGCGGATCGCCTGGGAGTAAAGACAGTCGTAGCCTACAAAAGATTCGGAACCGCCATGATTCCGTATCGGGATTACGATATCGAGGTAGCGACCGCTCGTTCGGAATCATATACTGAAGATTCCAGAAAGCCCGCCATCCGGCAGGCGGATGTGGAGACCGATGCCGCAAGGCGGGATTTCACCATTAATGCCATCGCCGTTTCCCTGAATACAGAGACATACGCTGATCTTTGGGATCCGTTTCATGGTCGCAAAGATTTAAAAAGGAAGCTGATCAGAACCCCGCTCGATCCGGCGGAGACTTTTAATGAAGATCCACTCCGGATGCTCCGGGCCATTCGGTTTTCCGCTCAGCTGCAATTTAAAATTCACAAGGAAACCCTGGGGGCCATTCGGGAAGAGCGAGATCGCATAGAGATTGTTTCCCAGGAGCGCATTACGGATGAACTCTTAAAAATTCTGGACGCCCCGGTTCCCTCCCAGGGATTACACCAGCTCCATACCACGGGACTGCTGAAAATCATTCTGCCCGAATTTGCAGAGATGGAGGGCGTTGAAGAGCGGGAAGGATATCACCACAAAGATGTGTTGCACCATACCTTTGAGGTGGTGGACAACGTAGCGGAACTCACTGATAAAACCGAGCTTCGACTGGCGGCGCTGGTGCATGATATCGCAAAACCCGGCACCAAGCGATTCCGGAAGGGAGTCGGTTGGACGTTTTACGGGCATGACGAAATAGGCGCCCGGATGCTGGAGAAATTTGCCCGCCGTATGAAATTGTCCAACGATGTGAAAAAGTATCTGCAAAAACTGACCCGCCTGCATCTGCGGCCGATTTCGTTAGCGCAGGAAGGGGTAACCGATTCGGCTATCCGGCGATTGCTGATCCAGGTGGGAGATGATCTCAACGATCTCATCACCCTGTGCCGGGCCGATATCACCTCCAAAAATCCGCGGCGGGTGAAGCGATACATGCACAATTTCGATCGGGTGGTGAAGCGGATGGCTGAGGTGAAAGAGAAAGACAAAATGGAAGAGTTCCAGTCCCCGGTGCGGGGCGATGAAATCATGGAAATCTGCGATATTCAACCGGGACCCCTGGTAGGGAAACTCAAACATGAAATTGAAGAAGCCATTCTGGACGGGATTATACCAAATGAGTACGAAGCCGCCAGAGAGTACCTCTTTCAGATAAAAGACCAATATCTTTCCGCAGATAACACCCGGGCTGAGAAGTGATATCCCGTCTGGCGATGCAGGTATCTCATGAAGAAAAATTGCATACGAAAATATTCGGGTGCGGATCTCAGCTCTCCCAGAGACGATCTCAGCTCTCCGGGAGACGATCTCAGCTCTCCGGGAGACGATCTCAGCTTTCCAGGAGAGGATCTCAGAACATCCTATGGTAACATCAGATGCCCCGAAGGCGATCTTAAACGTCGGAGAGAAGACTCCAAAGTTGAGCCGAAGGCTTTTATCTGAAGTGGTTCGATATTCATTGTCTGAATATTCTGTTGACTTCCCTTCAAGAGTGCTCCTGACGTTCGGAAGGCGATGAAATTACGGGGGCGAATATACTTCATCATTGGATATTCGTCATTCAATATTCGAAATTCGCCGCACTATCCTTCCTGTTCGTTCAGCCACCGTTCCGCGTCGATTGCCGCCATGCATCCGCTCCCGGCTGCGGTCACCGCCTGGCGATACACGGAATCCTGTACATCACCACAGGCAAACACGCCTTCCACATTCGTATAGGTATTTCGGGGCCTGGTGTTGATGTACCCTTTCTCATCCATCTCAATTTGATCCCGGAAGATCGAGGTATTCGGCGTATGCCCGATGGCATAGAATAAACCGTTAATGGGCTTTTCGTAGGTATCCTCTGTTTCGTTATTAAGCAGGGTGACCGCTTCCAGGCCGCCGTTCCGTGATTCTCCATGAAGTCCGACGACTTCCGTATTCCATAAAAATTCAATTTTCTCGTTTTTGAACGCCCGGTCTGCCATAATCTTCGACGCCCGGAGTTCGTCACGTCGATGGGCTACATAGACTTTTTTTGCGAATTTCGTCAGATAGGTGCTTTCTTCCATGGCGGAATCACCACCGCCGACAACAATCACCTCTTGATCCTTAAAAAAGAAGCCATCACAGGTTGCGCAGGCAGACACCCCATGCCCCATCAGTTCCTCCTCCTTGTCTAATTTAAGGGTTTTTGCGGTGGCACCGGTCGCGATGATGACCGCCTTCGACCGGAACAACTCGTCACCAACCCAAACCTTAAATGGCCGTTCACTGAAATCCACTTTGGTTACATGTTTAAAGTGGGTTTCCGCACCGAACTTCTGGGCCTGCTTGCGGAAGTTTTCCATCATATCGGGCCCCATGATGCCGTCCGGAAAGCCGGGATAATTCTCCACATCGGTGGTGATAGTCAGCTGTCCGCCCGGCTGGTTGCCTTCGAACACCAGCGGGCTCAGGTCAGCACGAGCATTATAGATGGCAGCAGTGAGTCCTGCCGCTCCCGAACCGATAATAATCACGTTTCGAATATTCTGCTCACTCATATTGACTCCTTATTCCAATTGAAAGTTCTGTGGTTTTGCAATCGCTGCAGATACAATTGTTATTGTTCATGTCATTTACGGTTTACCAGTTGTGCGCCGGAATAAATTAACCGTTTTGATTCCATATATCATGTAATTTTCCTGACTGCCAATGATGAATACAACCGTTGCGTTTCACAGATGCTCGTCATTGTTCAGGGATTAGAGCGGAGGTATGCAGAGATGTTACAACGCAACAGAGCAGCCCGGCAACGAGATCGCTTTTCGATGCTCATGAGAGGGCACTGCACCTGGAAACCGGTGGAGGATCTTTATATATTTAACCAGTGACAACAAAGCGGCACAGAAACTCCATATACCGGTTGTTCGTTGTATGGTGTGCAAGTATTTTTGTGCGTGAGAGGAAGGAGTGAAATCCATGAAAAGGGGAATCCGGATTTACCCATGAAGGCAGATCGATGGATTGTCCATGTGGATATGGATTGTTTCTTCGTTGCTGTGGAGCGGCTGAAGGATCCGTCTCTGGTCGGGAAACCTGTGATCGTGGGAGGCGATCCCGAGGGACGGGGTGTGGTCAGCTCGGCCTCCTATGAAGCCAGAGAATACGGGGTGCATTCTGCCATGCCGGCGGCTCAGGCGCAACAACTCTGTCCCCGGGGGATCTTTTTACGCGGCAGCTTCCGGGATTACGACGAATATTCGCTGAAAGTTCGGAAGATTCTGGAAGAATATACTCCCCTGGTAGAAATGGCATCCATCGATGAAGCGTATCTCGATCTCACGGGGACGGAACGACTCTACGGGAAACCGATGCGGGCCGCCGAGACCATGCGAAATCGTATCTTTAAGGAACTGGGGCTGGCAGCCTCCTTCGGGATTGGCTCCAATAAACTCATTGCCAAGATCGCCTCGGATTATGGCAAACCGAATGCCATGACCATGGTCTTCCCTGGGGATGAAGCCCCATTTCTTGCTCCCATGGATATTCGCAAACTGCCGGGTATCGGACCCCGGACCGCCGAAAAACTGCGGCGGATGGATATTCAAACCATCGGAAATCTCGCAAATTATCAGATTAACAAACTCACCAGGGCTCTTGGTGACCGTACTCGAGCAGAAGAGTTACGGGCCCGGGCCTCGGGTTTTTCGGACAGCCCTGTCGTTCCCGAGCGACAACGAAAATCCATCAGCAAGGAGATCACGTTTCCGGAAGATGTCCGGGACAGCCAATATCTGCATTCGATTCTGCATTACCTGGCCGGGCAGGTGATTTCCAAGCTGCGGATGTCAGAGAAAAAAGCACAGACCATTACCATAAAATTCCGGTATCCGGATTTCGAGACACACACCAAAGCCCATACGTTGGACAGAGCCACCGACAGGGATGAAGAAGTCTATTCAACCGCACAGCGCTTGTTTGATGACTCTGCCGATATCTCCGGAGGCATACGGCTCATCGGGGTCGGAGTCTCACACCTGCACGACGGAAGCGAGCAACTAAGATTGTTCCGGGTGGACGACCAGGGCACACCGGAATCGGAAAAGCGAATACGGGCCATCGAAGAACTCCGGAACAAATACGGATATGATGCCGTGGTCTCCGGCCAATCGGTCAATTTACTGCATTCCGGTGATCACAAGAAGAAATAATCCTGATGCAACTTCCACCGAGGCTATTCTCTGCCTGTATTTTAACCACTCGCAACTCTTGAACGCTTGTCTTCTTTATCCGTAGTCATTTGTTCCAGTCTGTGGCTAATTGTTTCCGGGATGCGGTGGCCCGGGTTTTGTTCTATTGAAGTACTGAGTATTGAAGTACTGAGTATTGAAGTATTGAGTATTGAACTCTCGTTTAGATTTGAAACAATACTCCGTTTTATGTATTATATGCCAGTTGAGAATGGCTTGCAATTAGAACAAGCCGCAGGATAGAGATACCGGAGCCCCAGGTGGCTGATATTACAAAGAAAGATGTCGCACGGGTATTAAATGAAATCGGATCCCTGCTGGAGTTGCAGGGAGAGAATGTCTTCAAAGCCCGCGCCTACTACAATGCCGCCCGAACCATCGAGACACTGACCGAGGATATCGCCGATCTGGTGGAATCCGGGAACATCTCGGAGGTCAAGGGTGTGGGGAAGGCCCTCTCGGAGAAGATTTCCGAACTGGTTCGGACCGGAAAACTGGAATATTATGAAACGTTGAGATCCAGGGTGCCGGCCGGGTTATTTCACATGCTGGAAATTCCGGGGTTGGGTCCGAAAAAGGTCCGAAAGATCTGGCAGGACCTTGGGATATCAACAGTAGGTGAATTGGAGTATGCCTGCCATGAAAACAGACTTATTGATCTGGAAGGATTCGGCGCAAAGACCCAGGACAAGATCCTCAAGGGGGTTGAATTTTTAAAGAAATATCAGGAACGCTGGCTCATCGATGAAGCCACCGAAGCAGCACTCCCGCTGTATGAGTTCATTCATTCAAACGACAAAGTAATCCGGGTTGAACTGGCAGGCAGCCTGCGCCGGCATTACGAGACCGTCAAAGATATCGATTTGGTCGCCAGCGTGAAGCAGGCGGACCGTCAGTCCGTCATGGAGGCTTTTGTTCAGTTTGGGGATGTGCATGACATCATCGGTCAGGGAGAGACTAAATCCAGTGTCCGGCTGGACAGTGGAATCACCGCCGATCTCCGCTTGGTCGAAGACTCGCAATTCCCGTATGCCTTGCATCATTTTACCGGAAGTAAAGAACATAACACGGCACTGCGCGGTTATGCGAAGCAGCGTGGATTAAAGATGAATGAATACGGGCTGTTCACTCAGGACGGACAGAATGTCTCCTGTTCAACAGAAGCGGAGATCTTTCACGCGTTGGACTTGCACTATATCCCCCCTGAATTGAGAGAGAATACCGGTGAAATTGAGTATGCGCAGGAGAGTGAACTCCCTGTTCTGGTTTCTCCGGAGGATTTGCAGGGAATCTTACACGTTCACACCTACTATAGTGATGGTGTGCCGGGTCTCCGGGCGCTGGTTGAAGAATGCAAAAGATTGGGATACCACTATCTCGGCATCAGTGATCACAGCCAGTCAGCCTTTTATGCGAACGGATTAACACCGGAACGGCTCGAGCAGCAGTGGGCAGAGATCGCGGAGATGCAGGAAGAATTCCCTGATTTTGCCATATTTCGCGGAATTGAAAGCGATATTCTTCCGGATGGTTCTCTGGATTATGATGACTCCGTGTTAAGCCGGTTCGATTTTGTCATCGCCTCGGTCCACAGTACGTTTAATCTGAGTGAAACACAACAGACAGAACGCTTAATCTCCGCGGTGCGGAATCCGTATACCACCTTCTTAGGACATCCGACCGGCCGTCTGCTGCTTGCCAGGGACGAATACAAAGTGGACTTGCGGGCGGTGATTGAAGCAGCGGGTGAAACCGGGACCGGTATAGAAATCAATGCCAATCCGCGACGACTCGACCTGGACTGGAGATGGGGAAAGCTGGCGAAGGAACACGGAGTGAAAACGGCAATTAATCCGGATGCCCACAGACTGGAGGGACTTCAACACATGCGCTACGGAGTCGGGATTGCCCGAAAAGGCTGGTTCACGAAAGATGATGTTATCAATACGAAGAGTAAAGAGGAGGTAACACGATTCTTCCGACGGAAAAAGGCAAACATCTCTGCCTGAGAGGAAATTGAACGAACTAAAAAATCAACCTATGCTTGGAACAACACCATGCATGCCATAGATACCGATATTCAGCATCTTGCATTAGAGCCTTTGTATGACCAATATAATCCGACCTGGGTAGAGAAATTTGGCTGGCGGTTGCCTGCCGAATTTGGTGGGCTTCAGCAAGAATACCAGGCTTTGCATACCTCCTGCGTGATGATCGATAAGAGCTATTACGGCCGGATAGCCATCACCGGAAACACAGCCCAGGATTTTTTGCATCGCATGACATCCGCGCCGGTGAATAACCTCCAACCGGACCAGGGAATGGAAACCGTGGTCACCACTGCAGAAGGCCGTTTTATCGATTGGGTCACGCTGTATCTCACCGGCGAAAATGAGTTATTTATGTTAACTGGTCCCTCATCGGAAGATCGGATTCTCAATCACCTGGGGGAATATATATTTTTCAAAGATGAAGTCTGCTTCGAAAAGACCGGTCACCAGTGGTCGATGCTCCAACTCAGCGGTCCGGGGGCTAAGGATCTTGTGAACGAGGCCTTCCGTTTGACTGTTGATTCCGGGGAATATTATCTGTTAAACACCCGTTCCCTGGGCGATACGTATATCACCGGTATACGGATCGATGACATCACGGGACAAGACATCCTGCTGGTATTTCCCAATGAAATCGGAGCGAGGGTTTGGAAAACGCTGGGGGCAGCTGCGCAGTCCTGGGAACCTATGGGATATAATGCGTATGAACTTGCCCGGATGGAAGCGGGAATTCCCTCCTGTCCAAACGAAATTAACGAGCGACATATCCCGCCCGAAGCCCATATACACAGATCCGTGGATCTCGATACCTGCTTTGCCGGGCAGGAAGTGATCGCCCGAACCATCAACTATGATAAGGTAAAACAGCACCTGTATCATATCGAAATCAACGCGCGAGCCGACCAGTTGCTGACGCTGCCGCTGGTGATCCGGAAGGACGACCGGAAAATCGGCGAAGTCACCAGCCTGAGCTGGTCTCCGATGCATAACCGGTATCTGGGGTTGGGTTATATTCGCTCCCGCTACATGCAAGAGAATTTACCGGTAAATATTCAAACCGGGGACGGCACCCTTCATGGTATGGCAACAACTAAAACCAGGCAACGATAAAAGAGAGTCCGCAAAGGATGTTCGCATCTATGAAACACATCGCAAACAAGAAAATTTTCACTCAACCAGCTGCCAGGAGTCGGTAACAGGTGAAGCCGCAACAGTTCCCGGAAGAATCGATTGCTGGTCGGAAGAATCGGGTGCACAAGATCATTGACGCGCTCCGACAGGAATATCCGGAGGCGAAGTGCTCTTTAAATCATACAAATGCGTTTGAGTTGTCTGTTGCAACAATATTATCCGCGCAGTGCACGGATAAGCGCGTGAATCAGGTGACCCCGCAACTTTTCGAGAAGTATCCCACACCGGAGCGTTTTGCCAGTGCTGCACTGGAGGAATTGGAAGAAGACATTCGTTCCACCGGATTCTATCGCAACAAGGCCAGGTCAATCAAGGGATTTGCGGCGGGTATTATTGAAGACTATGATGGAAAAGTACCGGACTCCATGGAGGACTTAACTGCCTTACCGGGAATAGGCAGGAAGACCGCAAACGTCATTCTGGGAGTAGCGCACGATATCCCCGGAGTTGTCGTTGATACCCATGTGAAACGCATCAGCCGGTTACTCGGACTCACCGCTGAAACCAATCCCGAGAAAATTGAGTACGATCTCCAGCAGCTGATCCCGGAGAAATACTGGGTCCAATGGGCCCACCTGATTATCGATCACGGAAGGGTGGTCTGCAGGGCACGAAATCCCCGGTGCGAAGAGTGCGTACTGCTGGAATACTGTCCATCGGGCAGAGTAAATGTCCATCAAATGGAAGCGAAGAATTCCGCAGGGGCGTGACGTTATGCCGATTATTGAATTAACCAAACGATTTCGATTCGAAGCTTCCCATGTGCTCCGGAACCCCGAATGGAGTGATGAACAGAATTATGAAGTCTTTGGCAAGTGCGCACGCCCCAATGGTCACGGACATAATTATGAACTGTGGGTGACGCTCCGCGGTGAAGTAAACGAGGATGACGGGATGCTGTTCGAACTGAAAAGCCTGAAAGAGTTGGTGCATGAACAACTCATTGAAAAAGTCGATCATTACCATTTGAACAAGGATGTGGATTTTCTGCAGGGGATTATCCCCACAGCCGAAAACCTCGCAGTAGCATTGTATCGAGAGCTTGAACAATTCCTCCCGGCAGAGATGTTATATGAAGTACGAGTACTAGAAACGGAAAATAACTGGGCGGTGTATCGCGGGGAGTAAAACCATTTATCCGGGACTGTAAGAAGTTTTGATATCTCAGGTCGTAATCCAGCCAGGGAAATCAAGGTAAGCTAAACCGATAAAGGACAAGGGAATATGAACGAAGAGGAAATTGCGTGTGTCCGGGATTTAACCGAAAGTTTGCTGAAATGCATCGGTGAAGATTCCGAGCGAGAAGGGCTGCTGGAGACCCCCCGACGGGTGGCGAAGGCCTGGGATTATTTTTCACATGGATACTACCTCAACCTGGAGGACATTGTCAACGATGCTCTGTTCAGTGTCGATTACCATGAAATGATCACCATTAAAGATATCGACTATTTCAGCATGTGTGAACATCATCTGTTGCCGTTCTTTGGAAAGGCCCATGTGGCGTATATTCCGGACAAGAAGATCATCGGGTTGAGTAAAATCCCCCGGATTGTGGAAATGTATGCCCGGCGGCTTCAGGTGCAGGAACGCATGACGCAACAGGTTGCTCATGCCATCAACGAAGTCATTCAGCCGATTGGAATCGGTGTCGTAATCGAAGGAAGGCATATGTGTATGCAGATGCGAGGCATTGAGAAGCAAAACAGTTATGCGACCACCAGCGCTATGTTCGGAGCCTTTGAGCAGGATCAGCGAACCCGGCAAGAATTCCTGATGCTGATTAATTTCGGACAGGTTTAACACAGGTAATCGATAACCGACTCATCATGAAAATTCTCGGAGCACATGTTTCCGTCTCCGGCGGCATCTCCAAAGCGCCGGAGCGGGGAGAAATACTGGGATGTGACGCCATTCAGATTTTCACCAAAAATCAGATGCAGTGGGCAACGCCGCCCCTGAGGAAGGATGAGGTGTCGAAATTCAAGGTGAGCCTTGCAGCACACAGGCCCTCCGCGGTCGTAACTCATGCCTCTTACCTGATTAACCTGGGTACTCCCGACGAAACAAAACTGGAAAAGTCTCGTGAAGCCTTCCTGGAGGAGCTTCGGCGGTGTGAGGCTCTGGGGATTCCATATCTGGTATTTCATCCCGGCGCACATATGGGTGCCGGTGAAGCGGCCGGTTTGAAGACCATTGCAGAGAGTCTGAACCGGGCTCACGCGGAAACCGATGAGTCCTCCGTTATGACCCTCGTTGAAATTACCGCCGGTCAGGGAACCAACGTGGGCTATACATTCGAACAACTCATGGAAATCATCGAGCAAGTCAGAGATAAAAACAGGATGGGGATTTGCCTGGATACCTCTCATATGTTTGCGGCAGGATATGATCTTCGTGAGAAAAAAGCATATCATGTGACCTGGCGGGAATTCGAAAGGGTGATAGGGCCGAAGTGGTTACACGTATTCCATCTCAATGACTCGAAAAAAGCGTTGGGATCGCGGGTGGACCGGCATGCGAATCTTGGAAGAGGGTATCTTGGCCTGGAAGCGTTTCGATTGCTGTTGAATGATGAGTGTTTCGACGGCATTCCGATGATCCTTGAGACACCCGGCGGAAATCCGTGGTATGTGAAGAACCTGAAGATTATGCGACAGCTGGTGGGGGAAGCAAAGGAAGCGGCTGGGCCGACATTACCGTGAGCCCGGCTGAGCACGCTTTCTCCAAATGAAGGCTCTTCCGGAGAATATAGGCATGTGTCCATGGATAGGCAGGACTGTAATAGAGATGCCCGGGATTGAATGAATTGAGCGGAGATCAGTTACTACCATTGCTGTATGCACCAATCCGAAAGACGGAAAGCATTATTAAATTTTGCTCTGAACAGGAGACACTTGCCATTCAGCCCAACTCCGGCAGGGCTCTGCCGGTTGGAAGCACCTGATCATCAACGATATTTGGATATGATTTTGATCTTTTTTAACTTTCGTTTTATAAACACAATCCATAGCGTCGTGAGGATTTGATACGGAGCAGAGGAAAGCATAATGGCTGAGGCAAATTCATCGGTAGACGTGGCCGTCCTGGGTGGCGGACCGGCGGGATACGTTGCTGCGATTCGTGCTGCGCAGCTTGGGCATAAGGTCGCCGTGATTGAGCGGGAAGATCTCGGCGGGATCTGTGTGAAGTGGGGCTGTATTCCAACCAAGGCGTTATTGAGAAGTGCTGAGGTATACCAGCTGTTCCATAAAGCAGAAAGTTTCGGACTCTCTGTGGAGAGTCCGGGCTTCGACTTTAAAAACGTGATCGATCGTTCACGCAAAATTGCCCAGAAACAGGTGAAAGGGGTGGAATACCTCTTCAAAAAGAACGATATCAATTATATCCGCGGAACGGGAACACTCGCAGCCAGTGATACGATTGAAGTGAGTAAGGAGGACTCGGATGACATATCCACCGTCCAGGCTCAGCATGTGATTATTGCAACCGGCGCCCGGCCCCGGCTGATTTCTGACGTGGAATTTGACGGTGAGAAGATTATCGAATATAAGAAGGCAATGTCACTGGATGCCTTGCCGAAGTCTCTCATAATTATCGGGGCAGGAGCCATCGGTGTGGAGTTCGCTTACTTTTACAACACGTTTGGTACCGACGTGACTCTCATCGAAATGGAATCCCGCATTGTTCCGAACGAAGATGAAGATATCTCCAGAGAACTGGCGAAGTCGTTCAAGAAAGCCGGAATCAATGTATTGACCGATACGAAGGTAGAGTCGATAGACAAATTAAAGAAGACTGTGAAGGTGACGATCAGCAGTGAGGATGGCTCTGACACGATGAAAGCGGAAACAGCATTGGTAGCCATCGGTGTGCAGGGGAACATAGTAGATATCGGGCTGGAAGACGTCGGAGTGGAGACAGAGAACAGCAGGATCGTTACCGATGAATATTATCGTACAAATATCAACAACGTTTATGCCGTTGGTGACGTGATTGGTCCGCCCTGGCTGGCACATGCCGGGGCTAAAGAAGGTGTTATTTGTGTGGAAGCATTCTCCGGGAAGAATCCGGTTCCGCTGGATTATACTCTGGTACCGGCCTGTACTTATTGTCAGCCGCAGGTGGCCAGTATCGGATTGACGGAACAGCAGGCCAAAGATGAGGGGTATGAAGTCAAAGTAGGGAGATATCAATTCAGACCTAATGGTAAAGCCGCTGCCAGCGGGGAGACCGAGGGTTTCGTGAAAGTGGTGATTGATGCAAGGTACGGCGAAATCCTCGGCGCTCACATCATTGGAGCGGAAGCCACCGAGCTCATCGCGGAAGTTGGTGCGGCAAAGACGCTTGAATCAACCTGGGTGGAATTACACAACACAGTACACGCCCATCCGACCCTCTCAGAAGTGATCGAAGAAGCCACCGGCGCAGCATTCAACGAGGCAATTCATTTGTAGCGAATGATATCCCCGGGGAAGGATTTCAGAGCAAAGATATGGGTGGAATGATGAGCCCGACCGTCATATATGAGTGGCTGGGGAGACAACCGTACCGTGCAGTGTGGGATTATCAACGGCGACTTCTGGAACAACGGGTCGCCAATAAAATCGGTGATCGGCTCCTGTTGGTGGAGCACCTGCCGACCTATACTCTGGGAAAAAGCGGGGATCAAAATCATCTGCTGGCAGGCGATGATGAGTTGACCGACAAAAAGATCGACTTTGTCCCCATCGATAGAGGCGGCGACATCACCTATCATGGCCCCGGGCAGCTGGTGGGTTATCCCATCCTGCATCTTGAAAATTACCGGAAAGATGTCCATTGGTACATCCGGCAGTTGGAAGAGGCGATTATACGAACGATTGCAGAATATGGGATTGAAGGCACGCGCGATCCGGAGTATACCGGCGTCTGGGTGAACGAGGAAAAAATCGCGGCAATCGGGGTGAAGGTAAGTCGATGGGTAACCATGCATGGGTTTGCCTTGAATGTGACCACCGATCTCTCGTATTTCGGACGAATCATTCCCTGCGGGATTTTTCATAAAGCGGTCTGTTCGATTCAGTCATTAACCACACACTCGCCTACCCTCCGGGAGGTATGGCAGGTGTTCGTGAACAAATTCGAGCAGGTTTTTCAGTGCACGGTTCGTCCTGCAGTTTCCCCGGAATCGGATGATCAGCAAACACAAATTGCAACAGACAGGATCCAATTGTGAGTCTAAAGACACAAAGGAAAGAAGAACAAGCACTTGCCGGTTTAACACGTACGGAGCTGCTCAAAAGCTACCGATTGATGTATATGGCACGGAGCCTGGATGATAAGATGATGGCTTTATTGAAGCAGGGGCGCAGTGTGTTCCACGTGGGGACTTCCGGGCATGAGGCAATTCAGGTGGCCCTGGCATACGCCATGAAACCCGGCTCCGACTGGTTCTATCCTTATTACAGAGATCTCACGTTCTGTTTGTCGCTGGGCGTTGGTCCCAGAGATATTTTACTCCAGTTTCTCTCGAAAAAAGAGGATCCCGCCTCCGGTGCACGGCAGATGCCGATGCATTTCGGAGATACGACACTCCGTATCGTTGCCCAGTCCAGCAGCACAGGCACCCAATTTCTTCAAGCTGTCGGCACTGCTATGGGAAGCGTGAAGAAAGGGACGGATGAAGTGGTAATGGTCAGTGCCGGCGATGGGACCACCAGCCAGGGAGATTTCCATGAAGCACTGAATCTCGCCGGCCGGGAAAAATTGCCGGTGATATTTCTCATTGAGGACAATCATTATGCCATTTCAGTGCCGGTGGAACAGCAAACCGCTGGTTCAGCCTACGATATTGTGGCCGGGTATCAGAATGTGCAGCGATATCGCGTTGACGGGACCGATTTTCTGGAGTCGTATGAGTTGAGCAGGGAGGTTGTTCAACGGACCAGGAACCGGCAAGGGCCTTCCGTAATAGTAGCCGATGTCGTTCGTTTGTTACCCCATTCCAGTTCTGATGATCAGCGAAAGTATAAAACGGAGGAGCAACTGGCAGAGGAACAAAAAAGAGATCCCATACCAAAGTACCTGGATCTGCTGCAGAAAGAAGAATTGGCTACAGTGGTGGACCTGGAAGAAATTCGGACCGATGTGAAAGAAGAAATCGAGCGCGCGGTTGACTGGGCGTTAGAACAGCCTGATCCGGAGAAAGAGACAGCCACACATTACGTGTATGCAATGGATTATAAAGCACCGGCTCTCCTGGAACCAGAGCGAACAGGAGAAAAGGTGATGATGGTCGATGCTATCAATCACGCTCTGGATGAAGAAATGGAGCGGAATGAGCAGGTTCTGGTCTTCGGGCAGGACGTGGCGGATAACAAGGGTGGCGTGTTCACGGCAACCAAGGGGCTCTCAACGAAATACGGCGAAGAGCGGTGCTTCAATTCGCCGCTGGCGGAATCCACCATTATCGGTACCGCCATCGGACTGGCCATCCGGGGCTTCAAACCGGTGGCTGAAATCCAGTTCGGCGATTATATCTGGACGGCCATGATGCAACTGAAAAACGAACTGGCGACCGTTCGGTACCGTTCAAACAACTACTGGAGTGCTCCGGTGGTCGTCCGCGTGCCGGTGGGCGGATATATCCACGGTGGGCTTTTTCACAGCCAGAGTATCGACGGGATTTTTTCGCATATCCCCGGCTTGCGGATTGCATTTCCGTCCAATGCCGCCGATGCGAAGGGCCTCCTGAAAACTGCGATTCGCCATCCCGATCCGGTGTTATTCTTTGAGCAGAAAGGCATGTACCGGCAGCAGTTCGCAGCGGCACCGGAACCCGGTGCAAATTATGTGCTTCCCTTCGGACATGCCCGGGTGGTGCGAGACGGCAGGGATCTGACCATCGTCGCCTGGGGATCTCTGGTGCAAAAATCTGTGGAGGCAGCGCGGGAACTGGAGGAAGAAGGCATCTCCGTTGAAATCATCGATGTGCGAACCCTGAACCCGCTGGATACGGAAACGATATTTCAGTCCGTGCGTAAGACGAACAAGGTTATTATAGCTCACGAGGCGAACCTGACGGGAGGATTCGGAGGTGAAATTGCCTCACAGATTGCGGATGAATGCTTCACGTGGCTGGACGGGCCGGTCCGACGTATTGCAGCGAAAGATAGTCATATTCCGTTCAGCTGGATACTTGAACAAGAGGTACTCCCATCCACAGCAGATGTGAAGCGTGCCGTTAAAGAGTTGGTTGCATTCTGACTTTGAGTATGAACCGGAAAATACGTATGAAACCTGTTCTGGATATTGGCTGCGGGATAAGGAAACCTGCTCACCACTACGGTATGGATATCAATCCGAAGAGTGATGCCGACATCATCCATGACCTGAATGAAATACCCTGGCCGCTCAAAGATAATTCGTTTGAGGAGGTCCATTGTCATGCAATTCTGGAGCACCTCCCGGACTTTTACGGGGTCATGGAGGAAATATGGAGAGTCTCCGTTCCTGATGCACTGGTCTACATCGATGTGCCTCATCATACGGATACGGCAGCCTACACCGATCCGACTCATGTGAATTATTTGAGCACATATACCTTTGAAATGATATCCGATTGGAATACGGATTGCTATTATCTTGATGCACAATATGAGATTAAATCAATGAAAGTTCGTTTGTTAAAGCTCTATAAAGTCCTTTTGATAGAATCTCTGGTGAATGTATCTATCAAATACAAGACGTACCTGGAATTTGTGAGGAAAACATGGGAGAATTATCTCTCTTTTATTGTTCGGGGGAAAACAATTGAAGTCGTGATGCAGGTAAAGAAATAAACATGAATTGAAATACAGGGAGTCTCAGCGACTCACAGAGAGGAAGTTCCATGAGAAAGCAAGTCGTCATGCCACAGATGGGTGAGAGTATTGCAGAAGGCACTATTATCCGGTGGCACAAAAATCCGGGCGACAAGATCAAAAAGGATGAAATTCTGGTGGAGATCTCCACTGACAAGGTGGATTCGGAAATTCCGTCACCCTATGCGGGCGTGCTGGATGAGATTGCAGTCCGGGAAGGCGAGACCGTGGAGGTGGGCACTATTATTGCCCACATCGAAACCGAAGGACAGCCTGAAAAGCGGGAACCGGCTACGGAACCAGGTAAAGAAGGCAGCGAACGGAAAGAGGAGGTGGATCGCTCGGATGGACAGCAGCCAGCTGCCACAGCCAGAGTGGAGGCTCCGGAGCACTCTCCCGAACATTTTTATTCTCCACTGGTGCAATCTATTGCACAGAAAGAGAATGTCAGTCCGGAAGAACTCCGGTCTATCACCGGCAGCGGACTTGGCGGCAGAGTTCGCAAGCAGGATCTCCTGGCTTATCTGGAGACGCGGAAGCCCCGTGTATCGGAGAAAGGCGCGGAACCGATCACCTATACCGGCCCGATGGACGATGTCGAAGTGATACAGATGGATAATATGCGGCAGTCCATTGCCCGTCATATGCGAACCAGCCTGGATACCTCCGCTCATGTGTATTCGTTAAGTGAAGTGGATATGTCGAACGTGGTGAGGTTCCGGGAGGAACATAAAGCGGAATTTATCCGGCAGGAAGGATTTAAACTGACGTATACCCCGTTTATTGTTGATGCCACCATTAAAGCCTTAAAGGATTTTCCCTTGGTCAACGCATCAGTGGATGTGGAGAAAGGGGAAATCCTGCAGAAGAAATTCATCAATATCGGGATCGCCGTTGCGATTGAGAATGGGTTAATTGTTCCGGTCATAAAGAATGCCGATGAGCGGAATTTCCTTGGGGTGGCGAGAGAAGCATCGCGGCTGATTGCCAGGGCGCGAGAGAAGTCGCTGGAGCCTGACGATGTCCAGAACGGTACGTTTTCTATTACTAATCCAGGGATCTTCGGGAATCTGTATGGGCTCCCGGTAATTCACCAGCCCCAGGTTGCGATTCTCGCCGTTGGCGCTATAAAGAAGCGTCCGGTGGTGGTGAATGACGCCATCGGCATTCGGCCGATGATGTATGTATCCCTGTCATATGATCACCGCCTGATTGACGGGGCCCTGGGCGGTCAATTCCTGGAACGGATAGCGCACTATCTGGAGGAATTTAACGGAAAGGGGTTATTGTAAGGGATGGCTATTGAGGTAAAAGAATTTCCAACGATTCGGCCCGATGAGTCTCCGAAACCACCGTGGTTAAAAATCAGGCTTCATCGGAACCAGTCGTTCCGGAATATCAAGAAATTGATGACTGACAACGGTCTGCACACGGTCTGCGAGGAGGCCCGGTGTCCCAATATCAATGAATGCTGGAACCGGGGCACGGCAACCTTTATGATATTGGGTGATATCTGTACCCGCAGCTGCGGATTCTGTGCCGTGAAGACCGGACGTCCGCCACTGCTGGATCAGGAAGAACCTAAACGGGTGGTGGATGCGGCTCTCAAAATGCAGTTGAGTCATGTGGTGGTGACATCGGTCAACCGGGATGAGCGGGAAGATGGTGGTGCTCCGGTGTTTGCGGATACCATTCGCGGACTCCACGACGCCCTGCCTGACTGCACAGTTGAAGTACTCATTCCTGATTTTAAAGGGAACTGGGAGGCACTGCAGACGGTTATCGATGCCCAGCCGGATATTCTGAATCACAATCTGGAAACGGTCAAACGGATCTACCGCCGGGTCAGACCCCAGGCGAAATATCCGCGATCTCTGGAGCTACTCTATCGCGCAAAGCAGGAAGGGATGTGTACTAAAAGCGGCATTATGGTCGGTATCGGGGAAGAAACCCACGAAGTGGTCCGGCTGATGCAGGATCTCCGGGATGTGAACGTGGATATTATGACTATCGGCCAGTACCTGCAGCCGAGCAAAAGCCACCTCCCGGTCGAACGGTACGTGCATCCGGATGAATTCGACTACTACCATGAGATAGGTCTCCGTATGGGGTTCAGAGTGGTGGAATCCGGCCCGCTGGTGCGCAGTTCGTATCATGCGGATGAAGCGGCGACCGGAGTGTTAAATTGAAGTGGCGGGTGTTGGAAAGTGAAATTGCATTTCAATACTCGACGAGTTATATTTCACAAATTATCGAGATATATGTGGAAAAATTTCCTCCTGTGTGGAACACGGCAGGGGAAGAAGTAGATTAAATGGTATAAGGAAATATACATTGAATAATTCATTTTTCTGTAATCTCTTGAAAGTATGAATGCAAGAGAGGAGCAGAAAGGAGATGATATACATGGTCACTTTGAGTGAACGTGCTGAAAATAAATTACGGAATTTGATAAAAGAGCAGGGAAAAGAAGGTTGCGGCCTCCGGGTTTACATCCAGGGTGGGGGCTGTTCCGGGATGTCATACGGAATGGAGTTTGACAACGACATCCAATACGGCGATGAAGTTGTGGAACATGAGGGAGTCCAGCTGATTATTGACAAGTTTTCCCTGAAGTATATCGATGGCTCGGAAATCGATTACGTCGACGAAGGGCTGATGGGTGGCTCTTTCCAGGTAAAAAATCCCCAGGCAAAAGCCACCTGTGGATGCGGACAGTCTTTTAAAGCCTAAGCCGTCGAGAAATCGAGTGTCATCAGTACAGCAGACAACCAGGTGGATTGTCCACGGAGCCATCGTCTTCGCGGGCATGATCATTGTGGTGGCGAATTTCGGTACCGTAATATTCGGCGGCGGAGAGAACCGGAAGGAAATGCTCACCAGAGAGGCCCTGGCAAAAGTGGCGCCGGCTATGACTGATAAGGCCTATCATCGCAATTATGACTCTGAACAGCAGTGTATTACCTGTCACACCCAGCAGGTTCTCAACGCACCACAGATTCCGCATGAACCCCGTGCCCGGTGCGGTGAGTGTCATCAAATTGCCGCCTGATCACTTCATTTCCGGTTTTAAATGTGGACCGGCTCTCTTATCTTAATAACACATGCAGGTAGATTTTTCACAGATTCTCCGTCGGGATCCTATTGCTTATTTATTAAAGCACATACCGCCGCACGTCCGGTACTATCTGTATATTCATATTCTTGAAAAGCCGGAGGACTTCTCCTCCATGGAGGACGTGGCAAAACAATGTTTGCAGAATGCCGAGTTCCGGAAAATACTGCGCAAACAGGATGAGGATGGCTTGTGGCCGCCTCGCCGGAATTTCCGGCAAGAGAAACAACAATACGGAATACAGTTTTTTTCACAGGTACTTGCACTTCACCACCTGCTTGATTTGGGAGCGACAAAGGATCTGTCGGAAATACGGCGGGGGATTGTGGCGTTAATGAAAATGCAGCGGGAAGATGGAAAATTCCCGCTTTTCTATCAGCATCAAGGATATGCCCTGTGGGTGCTGATGCAATATGGCATGCAGGGCAATCCGTTCGTTGATCGTGGCATGCGGTGGCTGCTTCGACGTCAGCGGGATGATGGCGGATGGCTGCACGCTGTGCAAATTCCGAAGGACCATGACAGGGAAAGCCATCCCAGCTGTATCTGGACCACCTGCCATGTTGTCTGGCCGATGGTGTATCATAATGTCTATTCCAAGGATGAGCGGGTCATGCGCGGCATTGAATACCTTCTTGATAATTATCTCAAACCGAATTACACTAATTTCTTCCATCCCGGCGATGCCTGGGATTACCTGTACATTGGCCACGATGAAACCGGCTGCTTCCGTGGCGGAACCTTGAAGATGCTCGAAATCGCAGTGGCAGCCGGATATGATAGGACTCATAAGGTAATTAAGAAAGCGGCAAACTGGCTGCGAGACCAGCAGCTGGAAAATGGGTTGTTCCCGGCCGTCGCCGGAAAAGACACCCAGGGAGACTATATGGTGACAGTCAGGATGCTCAACGTGCTGAAAAACTTATATCCGGACGCTGTCGTAATGAACTGATACGGGGCATTGAAACGTCCCTGTCACTATTGCCGTAAAATATACGTTCGTTTATACGGGTGATTACTGACAATGAAGCAACCTGAAATAGCGATTTCGGCATATTTGTCATGTATGAGGTATGAATGCACCATAATCAGGAGCATTCTATGGATGAATGTCTTGTGGCATGATCGTTGTACATAATAATCTGTCTTTAATGAAAACAACGTAAGGAGGTTATGTTTGGCTGAAACGACTGAATCAACCAAAGATGTCACCCTTGATACACTATTCGATGAGGATGGAACTGTTTCCCTGCCTATTATGCCACTGCGCAACACGGTGTTGTTTCCACAACAGGTTATCCCGATATATATTGGACGCGAACGTTCGCTCAATCTCATTGACGATTTGCCGAAAGAAAAGCGGTTCATTGGTGTGGTTGCTCAGCGAGAGGGATCTGTGGAGGAGCCTGCCGCTGATGATCTGTACACGTTCGGGACTATCGCGCAGGTATTAAAAGTGTTTGATATGCCGGATGGCAGCAAGAGTGCGATTGTCCAGGGCATCGAACGGATGCGAATCCAGACCTGGGTGACAGAGGAGCCCTATTTCAGGGCGATTGTGGAACAGGTCGACGAAGTCCAGGAAGAAGAGGACATCGAGATCGATGCACTCCAATCGAATTTGCGCAATATTTATAACAAGTTAATTAAACTGGCACCCTATCTCACTGAAGAGCACCAGAGTATGCTGTCCAATATTCAACATCCGGCAAGGCTGGTGGATCGCGCGGTTGGCAATTTGAATATCGGAAACGCCGAGAAGCAGGAAATACTCGAGGAGCTCAACGTTCAGCAACGACTGGAAAAGTCAACCGTACTGATCAATCGTGAAATTCAGCGGCTGGAGCTGGGCGAGAAAATTCAATCCGAAGTGCAGGGCGAAATCTCCAAAACCCAGCGTGAGTACTATCTCCGGGAACAACTGAAAGCCATTAAGAAGGAACTGGGAGAAGACGATCAGACCCTGGAGATGAAAGAGATCGAGGAAAAGATCGAACAGGCGGGGCTTCCGGAAGAAGCCAGAAAGGTTGCCGAAAAGGAGTTAAGCCGTCTGGAAAAGATTCCGCCGGCCTCACCGGAATATACGGTGAGCCGCACCTATCTCGACTGGATAGTGGAACTGCCGTGGAGTAAATCGAGCCAGGACTCCATGGATGTGAAACGGGCAAAGGAAATCCTGGATGAGGATCACTATGGTCTGGAGAAAGTGAAAACGAGGATACTGGAATATCTGGCCGTCCGGAAGCTGAAGCAGGAGAAAGAAGGCGAGAGTTCCATCAAGGGGCCGATTCTTTGCTTTGTCGGTCCTCCCGGGGTGGGGAAGACATCGGTCGGGAGATCCATCGCCCGGGCCATGGGGAGAGAATTCGTCCGTATTTCGCTGGGCGGCGTACGTGATGAAGCCGAAATCCGCGGACACCGGAGAACCTACATTGGTTCCCTGCCCGGCCGCATTATCCAGAGTCTGAAGAAAGCCGGAACCAATAATCCGGTCTTTATGCTGGATGAGATCGATAAGCTGGGGGCTGACTTCCGCGGGGATCCCGCTTCGGCTCTTCTGGAAGTGCTGGATCCGGAACAGAATCACTCCTTCAGTGATCACTATCTGGAAATTGAATTCGACCTCAGCAAGGTGATGTTTATTGCCACGGCGAATTTGAGCGATCCGATACCCCCGGCTTTGAAGGACCGGATGGAAATGATCGAATTTCCCGGCTACATCGAAGATGAGAAATTGCATATCGCAAAAGAATATCTGGTAGCCAAACAGCTGGAAGAACATGGGTTGTCTGATGAACAGATCATCATTTCCGATGATGCCCTGGTCGAACTCATGCGATCATACACCAGAGAAGCAGGTGTGCGAAACCTGGAGCGTGAAATCGCCAATGTGCTCAGGAAAGTCGCCCGGAAAATTGTGGAAGGAAAAGACGGGAAAATCACCGTCAACAAAGACGATGTCAAGGAGTACCTCGGTGCCCAGAAACACTTCAGCGAAGTTGCCGAGCGCATGACAAAGCCCGGTATCGCTATCGGCCTGGCCTGGACTGCTGTAGGCGGTGATATTCTTTTCATCGAAGCCACCAGGATGCACGGTAAAGGGGAGCTGAAGCTCACCGGAAAACTGGGGGATGTGATGAAGGAATCCGCGCAGGCGGCTGTCAGCTATGTGCGTTCCATGGCAGACAAATGGGGCATTGAAAGCGAGGAGTTCGAAAAGAATGATATTCACGTTCACGTGCCTGCCGGGTCGATTCCCAAAGATGGTCCTTCGGCAGGCGTAACCATGCTGACAGCAATTGTTTCCCTGTTCACCGGCCGGATGGTGAAAAATAATCTGGGCATGACCGGAGAACTGACCTTGCGGGGGAACGTGCTGCCGGTCGGCGGGATAAAAGAAAAGATTGTGGCGGCCCATCGCAGTGGATTGCGGACCATCATTCTGCCGGATCGAAATCAGAAAGATCTGGAAGAAGTGCCCGACCTGGTGAAAGAAGAAATGACCTTCCATTTCGTGAAAGAGATGGCCGATATGGTTGACCTGGCTCTGGAACCTGAAACAGTAGAAGAAGCAGAAGTCGCCGCCTGATCAGGGAATTACGCTGAAATCTAATAGAAGGGAGTCTGCTGTCGCAGGCTCCCTTCTATGTTTCTCATTGTAATGTGTGAAAAAAACTTCTATTTTACACTAATAATCCAGGAGTATATGGGCGCTTAGCTCAGCTGGTTCAGAGCGCTGCCCTTACAAGGCAGAGGGCACTGGTTCGAATCCAGTAGCGCCCACACATCTCCCGAGTTCGACAGTCAATCGATTGGATCAGTTGAAGGGGTCGTGTATGAATCGGCGACAGTTTTTGAAGCACTTCGGCGTTGGTATGGCGGCTTTCAATACCTTGTTTCTTCTCACCTGTTCCAGGGAGGGATCAGCTCAACGTTCCCGTGAAGCCGATGTGATTGTCTACGGCGGCACTTCCGCCGGGGTCATTGCTGCGGTGCAGGTGGCCAGGATGGGCAAATCTGTGCTAATGGTGTGTCCCGATACGCACCTGGGTGGCATGTCGTCGGGCGGGCTTGGCTGGACCGACGTGGGGAATAAGGCCGTCATCGGTGGATTGTCCCGGGAATTCTATCACCGTATTTACATGCATTATCAGCAAGCCGATTCCTGGCAGTGGCAGGAACGCTCCGAGTACGGAAACCGGGGTCAGGGCACGGCTGCCATCGACGGCGAACAGCGCACCATGTGGATTTTCGAACCCCACGCCGCCGAAAAGGTGTACGAGGATCTTATAGCGGAGCACAATATCGTAGTCCATCGGGACGAATGGCTGGATCGGCAAAACGGGGTGCATAAACAGGAGGGCCGGATTAGCACAATTCGAATGCTCAGCGGCAACACTTATAGCGGCAGGGAATTCATCGATGCCACCTATGAGGGCGACCTGATGGCGGCCGCCGGGGTAAGTTATCAGGTGGGACGGGAAGCGAACGATATATATGGAGAAGACTGGAATGGTGTGCAGACCGGAGTGTTTCATCACGGTCATTATTTCAAGCAGCCGGTGGATCCTTATATCGCACCCGGAAATCCCGCCAGCGGATTGCTGCCGCGAATCTCGGATGCGCCGCCGGGCGAAAAAGGCTCAGGTGATAACAAGGTGCAGGCGTATTGTTTCCGGATGTGTCTCACGGATCATCCGGAGAACCGGATGCCGTTTCCCATGCCGGACAGCTATGACTCCTTTCAATACGAGCTCCTGCTGCGGGTGTATGACACCGGCTGGCGGGAGACCTTCCAGAAATTCGATCCCATTCCGAACCGGAAGACCGATACCAATAATCACGGGCCGTTCAGCACCGATAACATCGGAATGAATTATGACTATCCGGAGGCGTCCTATGCCCGGCGGAAAAGGATTATCAGGGAGCATGAAACCTACCAGAAAGGACTGATGTACTTTCTGTCCAATGATCCCCGGGTGCCGGATGATGTGCAAACCGAGATGAAGCGCTGGGGGCTGGCCAGAGACGAATTCACGGATAACGGCCACTGGCCGCATCAGCTCTACATCCGGGAAGCCCGGCGGATGATCGGGCAGTCGGTGATGACCGAACACGAGGTGATGGGGAGGCGGGACGTCCCCAAACCGGTTGGAATGGGTTCCTATACCATGGATTCCCACAACGTCCAGCGCTACGTGACCCCGGAAGGGTACGTGCAGAACGAGGGGGATATCGGCGTGCATCCGCCGGAGCCGTATCAAATTGATTACGAGGCTCTGATTCCGAAACCGGACGAATGCACGAACCTGCTGGTGCCGGTCTGTGTCTCCAGTTCCCACATCGCCTACGGGTCGATCCGTATGGAGCCGGTGTTCATGATCCTGGGACAGAGTGCCGCCACTGCCGCCGTCCACGCCATCGATGAGGGATGTGCCGTGCAGGAGGTCGATTACCGGAACCTCCGGGAACGACTGATGGCGGACAATCAGCGGCTGGGAAATCTCTCCTGAATAATTCGTAAAGAATAGCACGCAGATGAACACAGAAAAAACGGATGACCGCGGATTGCCCCCTGCCACCCAACACCCAGGTACATAGGATACATAGGATACATAGGTATATAAGTATAGACGTGGTCGAGGGAGGTAGAGAGCTCCATTTACATTAGTCATGGATCATGCATGAAGTGTCGGCTGGGATAAACACTAACCACTTCCCGCCCTTATGGACCTGTTTCCCTATATACCCGGTGGAGGGTGGTATGGGGCTCCTTTTCGTCTTCAGCGTAATGCTTATAAAGGCTGTATATCACCCACCCCTTAACTCCGGAAAATCGCCGGACCGGAGAAACCCGGAAGAGGAACCCAGCGCTTTCGTGCGGATTAGGAAGATGCCGTGACGTCCGCAGCCAGTCCCCTGGTTTGCAGTGTTCGAATGAACCGCCTGATACCGATGGCACCCAGCAGCCAGGAAACCACCGTAATCGCCAGAAATATCAGAATGTTCAGCGTGGATTGCGGATCCAGCGGCCATCCCGGGAAGACCGTAATCAGCCATTCCCAGATCGCCGGAAACGCAAAGAAGATGGCTATCAGCACCAGCTGGATGATAATTTCCCGCAGACTCATATATTCCTCCTTGATCGATAGTGGTCGTTACGTCCGCCGCCGCCGACTCACGATGTAGCAGATAGTGATGTAATAAGTCAGACATCCCTGCCAATAGCAGGCCAACACCGGCAGTATCTCAAAATCCGTTGAACAGTGGCCGTTCACGTTCCTGCAACTCGTGGCTAGTGAGGTTTCACCCGAGTTGCGTTCCTGATATGTGCCATAATTATACCACATGAATGGTACGGGTGCAATCGGAATCCTTTTGGCCGGAAGAATGCATACGGAGGCAGGCGCGCAGAGGGGACACTGGTATTGTTTCCCGCCATGAAACAGAAGTAGTGTGTGACCTCTGACACGTGCAGTGTGCTTCAGTACACAATAAGGCCCTCCTCAACCCCATCGATGCTGTCCGGTGCCTCTCATCGGAATGGGCTGTGGTGTCGCGGTCAATGGCACAGGAACCAATAGTTACACGGGCTGGAAGCAACGCCGGGTCCGGTTGACTCCTGCCGGTCGCCGCCGGTTCCATCATTGGAATATTTTTTGTTTAAACAGAAGAGATGGATGGGCAGGCCCGTACGGTAAGCCCCATCTTTATTGCGTGCAGAAGACTGAATTATCCAGAGGAACTACAAAAGAGGAGAGTAACCATGAAAAAGATATCACTGCTCACCGGAATATTCGCAGTACTCTTCGCCGTCCTCCCGGGGCAGTTTGCCTGGGGGCAACAACAATCACCGCCATCCGGGGAGAGTCTCTCAATCGAAAGTATGGTTCTGGCCACCGATGTGGTGGACCGCGAACCGGTGGATTCGGTGCAAACATTTTCCGCTTCCGACAGCGAGGCGTTCTGCCATATCCGGGTGCGCAACAGCGGAGAACCCACCACCATCACGTTTCGCTGGCTGCATAACGGGGAAGAATACTTCACCTTCGACGCGAAGGTAGGAGTCTCCTCGAACTGGCGGACCTATTCCTCGGTAACTCCGCAACCCGGAGAGTGGCAGGTACAGATTCTCACTCCTGATGGAGAGGTGCTCACCGAACGGTCGTTCACGGTTGGACAAGAGTAATCCGGCGAACCTGTGCATCTTTCTCCCGCCTGTCGGTAGAAGGGGGTAACCCATGCAGACAAAGTCTCATTTCGTTTTCCTGGTGTGTGGACTGATATACCTCACCTGGGCACCGGCGGTATCCGGGCAGGAATCAAGGGAGACCCTGTATCTTAAATCCCTTATCCTGACCACCGATGTGGTGAACCGGGAGCCGGTGGATACGGTTCAGGCGTTTGCGGTGTCCGTCGACAGTCAGGCATTCTGTCATCTCCGGGTGCATAATATGGGGCCTGCGGATACGCTAATTTTCAGGTGGTGGCATAACAATGAGCAGTATACCAGCCGCCGGATCCGCGTGGGCACTTCCTCCAGCTGGCGGACTTTTTCGGCAGTGGACTGTCAGGCCGGGCGCTGGACAGTGGAAATATTGACCGAAAGCGGGGAAGTGCTTGGCAGCAAGAAGTTCTCGATTCTTCAATCAACGGTGTCGGACAGCAGCGGTAAGGGAGCCGCTCCGTGACTATCTCGCTTTGATGGAAACTGATATGGTGATATACAGGGTCTTTCCCCGCAGTACGGAGCAAACAGGAGATTATCCCGGGAGCGATTACAGGGAATCTCGCATCACGGTGCGAGCGAATGAACCGATATTAATCTATCCCGGCCAGGGGTCGGATGGACAGCGTGAACCCAGCGGCGGAAATGTATTTTACAGGGGTGATGATTGTTTTTCCGGGATGAAGATTCGAGCGGGTCGTCCCGGTCATCTCTGGGATTATTTCCTTTATCCGCAGGATTCGCTTCTTCATTCCGGCACCGTGTCAGATCCCATTTTTTTATTCCGGGGTATCTGTGGCTGTATCGTATTCCATAAGGATCTGAGGACATCTTACGGAGGGGGCTCCCCGGTCCGGAATGCCGGGCTACCGGAGCAACTCCGGGTAGCTCCGGTATTCACGCCGGGGTGTGCTCGCGTCCTGCCTCTCTATAGCGCTGGTGACGGCGCTATGAACTCCTCCCTTCCTGAGTACAGGATCATGAAATTCGCTTCACAATCCCTGAAATAATTGGTTATCTTAGTATACAAATGGAGAAGGGAAACCAGAAGACACCAGCACACGGAACAAACCGATCATGACAAAGAAAAACCGATCCAGCAGCGATAGGTATGGGGAGAACACCAGCTACTGCTCCCGGTGTGATTCCCGGTTCAGTTCGAATCTGAAGCGATGTCCGCACTGCGGTTCACGGCTATCCGACAATACGCCGAAAAGGGATGAGCATGTGAAAGCGCGGTACCTGGAATATGTGAAGGTGCTCTCCACTTTTAACAGCGGGGATGTGGCCATCATGAAATCCATTCTGGATGGAGGAGACATCCTGTATTATTTCATGGGCGAGCACTTCAACGCAGTCGATCCCCTGATCCAGCCGATGCGGTTATTCGTGGCCAGAGAGCAGGTCACAACGGTCAAAGAGTTGCTCCAAACCTTCACCGACCGGTACCCGGGCCTGCGGTAATTAATGCCTGTAGCGCGAGATAATATCTCGCCGGGGAGGTGTGGGGCTTCAAGCGGCCGTAATACAAGACATTCTGCTCTACGATCCAACTCTGCCACTCCTCACATCCCTGTGAAATGTTTCGTCAGAGTGAGGGCCCTGAATAAGACCGAACCATCGGGCTGCCTTATACAGACACCTCCTCCAGCCGTCCGGCTTTACTCACCACGCTCTGAAGGTCTGAACCCCCGAAAGTCGGGGGGATGACATTTTGGAAGGCTGATGCCGGGGCCGGACGTTAGGAGGCGTGGATGAAGGTTCCGAGTCTGATTATTAATAATGCAGTGTCATCCCGAGGGCGTGCCGGTGGGACGTCCTCGGGATCTCTACCCGTGGTCCGGATGGGTGGATTCGTTGCCCCCGGATCCGGACGCCGAGGAGCGTGCGCATCCCGGCGTTTTCTCAGGGAGTCATACATCCCCGCCCTTCTCACATTGGCAGAGAACCCTCACCCCCTGAACAAACTCGCCAGAGAGGGGGAAACTCGTTTCACCTCCCTGGCAGCGACCACCGGGTACAGGGACGCTTCGTCATCTCTGGGCTGTTGCAGCTAGGAGTTCCGTACCCGAATGGGGTGAGGCGTGGGAGGATCGGTGTGGAGAAAAGGCCTCATGAAATCCTCACTACACGTGTGTTGGCACTGGCTGCTGAAAAGCCTAACAAAGGGTGGGCGCGGTGTTTCATGAGGCAGCATCGGGTTCGCTTTGATTTCTAATTTCTGTCAGGCGGCGCCGGCCATTTGTTGAAAGAAAATATTCTGGATCCGTTCGGAGAGCACGGCGGGATGGAACGGCGGCGTCAGAAAACCCTCTACCCTTGCATGCTTCGCTTTCAGAACCATTTCTTCGGTGGGAGCCTCAGACAATATCATCACCGGAATTTTGGCGGTATCCCGGTCCTTCTTCAGCAGATTGACGGCCTCGAATCCGTTCAAACCTTTGGTGTTCACGTCAAGAAGAATCAGATTGGGCTGTTCGGTGCGGGCTTTGTTCACTGCGTCTTCCCCGGTGGGAACTTCTGTAACCAGATACCCGCCGGTTTGCAGCGTTTTGATTAAATGCTGTTTTATCGTGTTGTTGTCAGTGGCAATCAACACCCGGGGAGTGCGTGGCCGTACAGGTTCCGTGTTTTCCGTGAGCGTTCGGATATGTTCCCGCATTACATCGACTTCCCTAAGCGCCTGGTTAGGGTTTTCTTCGCCGGCTTTCAGGGATTTTTCCAGGTGTCTCGCCCGTTCATCCAGGGCGGTCACTGCGAGGCGTATCTGTTTGGTTTCCGCTATACGCCGGAGCATGAATTCCAATCGACCTATATCATACTGCGGGTTGATAATCAAATAATCCGTAAGATAGCCCTGCTTCACTTCCTTTTTGGCATAATCGGCCAGCATCCGTTCACATAATCCGATAATTTCAGCATTCGTATGGGTGTACACCCAGCGATGCATGGGTTCCCGGGATTTGGTCTTCATGGAGAGGTCGAGCAGACAGATGGAGGCGGCTTCCAGTTCCGGCAGCCGGGAGAGTTCTTTGACATCCAGCATCACCTGGAAATTGTATTTTTTCACTTCCAGGAATTTTTGAATAGGACTGATATCACTTGCGCGATCGGAAATAATCAGGATTTCTTCGTCGTGGAGGGACATCGGGCTGGCTCCTTTCTTCGGATTCCGGTTTGCAGTTTACTGTCCGTGTTCGGTAATGAGTTCATTGTCTCTCATTTCTGTTTTCAAAGTCATGATTCTATGTATCAACTAGTATGCCAGAAAACTGTGTATGGACATAAGTTGCTGTTATCCCAAACAATTGCACTGAGACCGGATTACACCCCCAAGCAAAATTATTCGACGATGGTGTCGATGTGCGAGACATGCCGGTCGAGAAGACAAGAATTCAAGAACTCAAGAATTCAAGAGAATGCAAAAGTGAGACCACCACAGCCTGCCCCGATTCGTCGGGGAATGATCACGAATTGTATAAGAGACTAAAACATACTCATGATATTGTGTAATAAAAGAATAATAGCGATTATATTC
>CAYPST010000037.1:0-34116 GCA_964413425.1 uncultured bacterium | reverse complement strand
ACCACACCAAAATCTTGTTATTTTGTGCCTTGAGAAATTTTATGAATTATTCAGGATAATATATTTCGTATTCTCCCAGATCATAGAGTCTCCTTTGCATAAGACATATAAATCCTAAGCTCTTTACCTCCTGTTGCTTAGAGTTCATACACCTATTCAGAGTTATGCCCGCAACCAGAAGAACAAACGGCGACTGGTTCAGCGGTATCAGACTGTGCTCCTCTCCAGGGGGGTGGCTCGCACAGATCAACCAACACCTACCAACACCACGGGAAGGTGAATTTGAAGATAATCTTGGCCATTCTCCATAGCGAGGTAATCGACCCGGCAGGCAACCGGAATACCAATGCCACTTTTCTCAAACTTCTGCGGGTTCTGGGTCGCAAATACCGGGATATTCAGCCCCGTCTCAGCATGGAGAAATGCTCGGCCCAAACAAACGAAGCTTTGACTGCGTGGACTGTCGCAGCACAAGCTCCATGTGCATGACAGTCCAGTCTGCATTCTGGTTGAATCACATCGAGGGCTGGTTCAGTCCCCCCCAGAGATACCATGCAACAGAGGTGGTGGCATTCAAAGTAACACTTCGTGGTATGATTCAAGAGTCATATACGAACATATACTGACAAAAAGGTCAAGCCCTTTCAGTGGACCTATGGACAATAATATTTTACGAATTAAATGATGTTCACAATAGTAAAGAACGTATAAAATGAATCACTTCAGGTGGGATAATTCCCTGGAAAGTAGAACTTCCTGGAAATTATCCCATCTTTTTATCCCATCTTTTTATCTTCACCTCCACGCATTCTCGCATCAGGGATCGCCGGGCCTAACATAATTCAACCACCTGCTAAAACAAGATATCCCCCACGGTTCGCAACCGAATTCCCTGTCTACGAGGCATATGGCCGACGGATCAATGATGGCTCAGCCTTTCGATGACCAGCCCCTTCACCTTAATCTACTATCTCGACGTCCCGCAGGCTCTGTATCAACTCGCCATCCTCGTCCGATAATTCCGCAATGATGGTATAATTTCCCGGCTCTTCCGGCAACGAGAGTCGGATCGACAGGTTTTTCCGGCCCAGCGCTGAAACGACACACGGCTGGGATTGCGAGGCGATAGTTTCATCACCGGCGGTGATCCGAAGAGTGACATCGCCTTCCCACTTCTCATGCAGGTCATTAACAATATACACCGGGAAAGAACGCCCCTGCCCTCCAGGGAGTTCTTCCTCCCAAAAATCCAGCATTAGGCCCACGGGATTGAAGGCCTGTTTCACATAGTTTTCAAAGTGCGGTTCGAGGGTAAGCGATTCCAGATCCAGGAAGTGGTCGCTGGTCGCACCTCCCTCTGGACGCGGGACATCACCCGGTCTGGAATAGGTCAGTCCGCAGAAATGTAAGACGGCTGCGGCATTCCGATGGGTACGCCAGAGTTCCGTTAAGGCTGCAAGATATCGTGCATATATTAACCGTCGCTGTGCCACTGTGGAATTCGGGCCCAGCAATACCTTGTAGACATTCTTCGTTAATGTCGTCGGTCGTCCGTCTCTGGTCAGCCATAACCAGCCATATTCATTAATGATAATAGGGACATTATATTCCTTTTGCGAATCCCGGAGATTCGGGATACCACTCACTTCAGCAATATCTTCGAAGCGGAAGGAATCCTCGCCTTCTCGCCAGTCTCTGATAAACAAGTACGGATGTGACTCCACGGCATCGACCGGGCTCTGCGGGTTTTCCCACCCGTTTTCCCAGGGACGATTGGAGTGATCCAGATGCCGCACTGCCTGAATAGCTATTTCCGTCTCCTGCGTGCCACTCTCATTCTGCGCATCCCAGATAACGACGCAGGGGTGATTCCAGCGCTCCCGCATCCATTCCCGGTATTCAGGAATAATATACTCTGCCTGCGGATTTTCCGGTGCCCGGTTGAGCAGCCAGATCGGAAACTCATCCTGTATTAGGAATCCTTCTTCATCTGCGATATCGTACCATTGCTCGGGCGGGAATCCGATGCAGTATCGGATGGAATTCCAGTTCATCGATTTGAATGTCTGATGTAATGACCGGACCCAGTCTTCTCTCCAGGGAAGATCGGACCGCAGGGAATCTTCAAAAAACCGGTAGATGCACACGTTCGTACCGCGCATCATATACGGTTTGCCATTTAAAACCGCCCGCCCCGTGGTTCTGTCAAATCGAAAGGATCGCATTCCGAACCGGTCCTTTACACCGTCTGTGCCTATGGATAATTCCAGTTCATATAAGAACGGATTCTCTGGAGACCATAAGTAGGGATTTTCAACGGGAATCACAAGGTTCAGTATCCTCTGTTTATGGGCCGGAATAGTATCCGGTAATAATTGTTCACTACGAACCGCTGTTCCGGATTCCGCTTCGGTTACTGTGACGGTGAGCGTTATTCCGGCGGTTGTCTCTCCACCCGTCACTTCAGCGATGATATGAGCTGTCTGCTGTTCAATATCCGGAACAATCTGGACATTAGAGATGTAAGGGGCCCCGGTCAGAATCAGCTCCACCGCATCATAGATCCCCGGGATATAGAGATATTTTTCAAAATCCCACCCTGAAGGTCTTCCCTCCGGCACTGATTCCCGATGCGCACCGACCCGGATTATCAGTTCATTTTCCTGGTGAGGTTTCAAATAGGACTTGATATCGAAATAACCTGGCGTGAAATTCGGCAGATGCTCACCTACGAACTGCCCGTTCACATAGACCCGGGTACCATATTTAGCCTTGAATACTTTCAACAAGGCCACTTCCGGGATGGAACTCTGAAGGGTAAAGGTTTTCCGATACCAAAAGGCTTCTCGTCTTTCACTTGATTTTCCGACCTCTTGAAATTCCGGTTCTGCCATATCCACCAAGCCGGGTACCGGCACCGTATGATTGAATTGTTGCGGAACTTCCTCCATCGATCCCTGAGCAATTTGCCATTCTCCGTTGAGTGAAACCACGGTCCGAGGAGCCAGGGGCTCAAGCGAGGCAAACAGAGTTCCTGTGAGACAGAACAGGGAGATCAACAAACTCATCACAATACCAGTTGCTCTCAAGAATCTCATAACCCCCTCCGATCAGTTAGCGAGTTATCATTAGCAGAGTATGAAGCCAGCTTTCGGAACTGGATGATATTTCATTTAGATTTAAGTTACCTGTAATAATTAAACCAGTGTATGACTCCCCTGAACCAACCACTGCAAAAGCCAAGGGAGTCTACATAGAACGGGGATAACATATTCATTTAGTAAGAATCTATAGCCCTTTTATGTTGCGAAGACATCAGGAATTCTATATGTTCAAACATATGATATTAATGGCAGGAAAGCAATATTATCCCCTTATCCCGCATTGGTATCGATCAGTCAGATAATGCATATTCTGCAAACAAAGCCGGAAGCTATACATTTCTTGCTAACTTCGTGAGAGACTGCTCATCACTCACGAACTGAAACAAATGAGGAAAGAGTTATGCGAATAATGAAAGACATTGCCTCAATTCTCCTTTTTTTCTTAGTGTTCACTCTGACCGCCTTTTCCAAAGATAAATATCTCCCGGAGCCCAGGGAAGATAACGTATACACCGATTCCTCCAGACCAGTTGAAGAACGAGTAACTGCCCTACTCTCTCGTTTAACCTTGGAAGAAAAAGCCAGCCTCTTTTCCGGGCGGGATTTCTGGCATCTGGAAGGGATTGACAGGCTTGGTATCCCGAGTATTCAGGTCACAGATTGTGGGCACGGCGTGACGGTTATCCTCAATGATCAGGGACAATATACCGGATGTGCGACATGTTTTCCCACCGGAGTTGCACAGGGTGCTTCCTGGAATCGGGATCTCCTGTATGACATCGGGAGCACACTGGCCAGGGAAACCCGGGCGACCGGTTCGACAGTCCTGCTTGCACCTATGGTGAATATCCACCGCACCCCTTTAAACGGACGGAACTATGAAACATTTTCAGAAGATCCTTTCCTGACCGGTGAACTGGCTGCTGCTTTCATTCAGGGGGCGCAATCGGAGCACATCGGTGCCTGCATCAAGGCCATGACTGCAAACAACCAGCAGACAAACCAGCATGATCTGAATGTGAAAGTCTCGGAACGGGCTTTACGGGAAATATATCTGCCCGGATTCAGAATTCCAATCAAAGAGTCTGATCCCTGGGCTGTAATGACTGCCTATAATGCCGTAAACCGACATTCCTGTGCTGAAAACGCCCACCTGATCTCCGATATTCTCAAGACAGAATGGACCTATCCTGGTTTGGTTGTTTCTGACTGGCGCAGCGTATCCAGTATAAAAAGCCTGGCAGCAGGTTTAGACCTCGAAATGCCGGGACCGGGAAAATTCATGCAGACAAGAGATATCTTAAATGCGTTAAGAAGCGGGCTCATCACTGAAGACGAAATAGATGCCCATATCAAACGAATCCTTCGGCTCCTGATCCGATCCAAATTACTGGATCGTACCCCTTCCTCGCTCAACGCGGAGTTGAATTCTCCCCGCCATAAAACGATGGCACGTATGGCAGCAGAAGAAAGCATTGTGCTGTTAAAAAATGACTCGGGGACACTTCCGCTTAGCAAATCCAGGCTCCAGCAATTGGTAGTGATTGGGCCGAATGCCAATGAGGCTCGTCTCGGAGGCGGAGGGAGTGCATCAGTCACCGCCTGTTATACCGTCAGTCCTCTGGAAGGGATTCGAAACTATTGCAAGGATGCCGTAGAAATATCTTTTGAGGAAGGCGGAGGCCTGGCCGGAAACCTGAGCACGATTCCGGCGGAACATCTGCTGACAGAAGCCGGGTCCACAGGAGATCATGGTTTATCTGCAGAATATTATAATGGAAAGGAGCCGAAAGGTAAGCCTGCGCTTACCCGGATCGATACCGGTATTGATTTCTCCTGGGGCTGGGCGGCACCGGGCACGGATGTCAATAAAACCAGCTATTCGGTGCGCTGGCGGGGAAAGATCAACCCACCGGTTACCGGTACCTATAAGATTGGCCTCACACGCTCCGGCGCCGGCGCCAGAATGTATATTAATGGGAATTTGGCCATCGATGAATGGGGGGATCCGGCCGGCAAGACCTTCGAAGCAAGATATGAACAAACCAGCACCATCATAGAATTGGATCTGGCTGCTGATTCCCTCTATGACATCCAGGTAGAATTTTACAAAAGAATGAACCGGAACCTAATTCGCCTGGAATGGGAGGTTCCCGGAAAAGAGAACCCAATATCTCAGGCTGTTACCCTGGCGGAAAAGTGTGATGCGACTGTGATCTTCGCTGGCTTATCCAACTACTTTGAGGGTGGGAACAATGACCGGGATTCCCTCGCCCTGCCGGGTGATCAGAATCGTCTGATCAGTCGGATTGCGGAAGTAAATTCCAGGACTATCGTGGTGCTTATTAATGGCACACCTGTCAGTATGCCCTGGGCGGACGAAGTGAATGCCATTGTGGAGGCCTACTATCCCGGACAAGAAGGTGGAAATGCCCTAGCGAACATTCTGTTTGGCGAAACGAATCCTTCCGGTAAATTGCCTGAAACGTTCCCGAAAAATCTGGAAGACAATCCATCGTTCGACCATTTTCCCGGAAGCAAAGAAGCGGTAGTATACGAAGAAGGAATTTATGTGGGATATCGGCATTACGATACCCGGAATATCCCACCCCTGTTCCCGTTTGGCCATGGCTTATCTTATACGGAATTTGAATACAATTCTCTCGAGGTGAATAAACCGGCTGAAGGACAATTGACTGTACAATTCACCGTAAAGAACACGGGAGACGTTACCGGAAAAGAAGTCCCCCAATTATATGTGCGGGACATACAATCTACAGTTGACCGCCCGCCCAAAGAGTTAAAAGAATTCACAAAATTACAACTTCAGCCGGGCGAACTCCAATCTGTGGTATTCGAACTCGACAGCACTGCTTTTACCTTTTACAGCGAATCAGAAGGAAAATGGGTGATTGAACCGGGGAGATTCGAACTGCTCATTGGCAGTTCATCAAGAGATATCAGACTTTGGCAGACCGTTCACCTGCCATAGAGAATAAAAAGATTCTTCTTTTTGCCAGTCAGTTCGCTGCAGGGATGAGTAACATCGATAGTGGTGTCAACAGTTTGACCGCCCGTGACGGATCAGGAAGTCGAAGAGAGAAAGACGGGAATTCTGGAGATGTTCCAAACCCCCAAGCCCCCAATCGGAGCCAATCACCATAAAACTCGCCGGACAGGATTTGCAGGCCGCAGCCGAGGTTGCGGTGGCGCTGGACAAATTTATCCGAGATAAAGATCAGGACGGGCTGGCCTATTACTACGAAGGGGAGCCGGGAAGCGATATGCAACGTCTGACCAACCTGATCGTGGGCAACTCGTTGCTAACCACAGCCGGTTTGCCCATGCGCAGGGAGTTGGATCTGAAAACCCTCATTGCCTTGCTGATTATGAACCGGCTGAACATCGGGGGCAGCTTTACCGAATTTCATCCAATTGACTTCGAGGAAGGCTTCGTACTGGTTGGACATGATGGGCCTCATCACCTCAATATTGATGATCGGAAACCGATCCTCCGGAGTCTGGACCGGTATCATTGACAAACCAGGATTCGGGGCCAGCGTGGAATTCAAAATCAGGGAAGGCCCTATTACCATGCTGAGCATTACCCTGACCGCTGAAGGCAAATTCAAGTTTATGATTGCAGAAGGTGAATCGGTCAAGGGTCCTATCCCTCCCACCGGAAATACCAATACCCGAGGGTATTTCAAACCTGATATTTCGGACACTTCTGAAGCGGTGGACCGCTGAAGGCCCGACCTATCATTTCGCCCTGGGTATCGGCCAACATGCCGGAACTTTTCACAAAATCGCTGATATCCTCGATATTGAATGCGCCATTATTGCCACCGGCTAACCGGTTCAATGTTGGCGTAGAAAATTCCTTGGAAAATACCTGGAAGAGATGACTCCGGCGATTAGTAAATCTCTTCACGGTCGTGTCCTGAATGGAGACCCACCGGTCACACTCTTATGCTGTATTTGAAGTATTTCCAGAGTGGAGGAAAGAATGTGCCAAGTCCCTGTTCATTTTTCCTCTTTCCACACTGGAGATACATAATACTTTTATCAGGAAATCCTTGATGATCCCTCCCGAGATAACATGTGGACTCACTCCTTAGTCCCTGGCTATTTCAAACCGCCGAAAACTCTGCACCGGTGCTTCCAGATCCCCCACGATTTCTGCCCGTAATTGATAGTTGCCCGATGTCTCAGGAAGTGCGATATCGAAAGGAATGATCTCCTGTCCTAAGCCTTCTACTGTAATATCCTGCATGAATACCTCCAGAATTTTGTCGTCCCGCACCAGCATGAATTGAAGAGTCTTATGCACCTTCACGGACAGATCATTAATGACAAATACCTGGATTTCCAAATTTTCTCCTGGGGCAAACTTTTCCTTCCACAGGTCAATCATTACTCCCACCGGCGCAAAGGCATCTTTGACATAATTGTTAAAATGCGGTTCGAACTCCAGCGTTTCCAGATCAAGAAAATGATCACTGGTCGCACCGCATTCCTCCGGGGTAGGCCCTCTGGGCCGGGAGTAGGCGAGCCCGCAAAAGTGTAGAACACCGGCACATTTCCGATGCGCCCGCCAGTATTCGGTTAATGCAGCAAGATAATACGCATAAATATCCCGCCGCTCTTCGACCGTGGCTTCCGGCCCTACCAGGCGATTATATATATCCGCGGTGCGGGTTTTGCAGACGGTGGGCGTGCCGTTCCGGTGCAGCCACAGCCATCCGTACTCATTGATAATAATTGCATTCTTAAACGTGCTGTCCACCTGACTCCGTTGATTAGGTCCGTTATGGGGTATGCGGACTGTATCTAACAGATCAGCGAGCGGGCCGTCCTCCGGGATCTCATTATTGCGATACCGGGGAAACAGATAGGGATGGGTTTCCCTTGAATCGCCGGCGTGCTGCGGGGCTGCCCACCCATTGTCCCAGGGCCGGTTACTCAGGTCCAGGTGCCGGACCTTCTGAATGGCTTTGCCCGTTTCCTCGGTGACCGTTTCATTCTGGGCATCCCAGATGACCACACAGGGATGATTCCATCGTTCCTGCATCCAGCGCGTGTATTCCTCTACCAAGACTTTACTGGTGCGGGCCGCCGGCCAGTTATCCGGATTACCTCCATGCCATAAGGGGAATTCATCCTGAATCAGAAATCCTTCTTCATCTGCTATTTCATACCATTGCTCCGGGGGAAATCCGATGCAGTACCGTATCGAATTCCAATGCATGGATTTAAACTGCCGGTGTAGTTGCCGGACCCATTCCTTATCCCAGGGACGAGACTTCCGGGCCTCGTCCTCAAAAAAGCGATAAATAGTTACATTTGTTCCACGCATATAGTAAGGTTCACCATTCAATAGAGCTCGACCGGTTTCGGGATCAAACCGGAATGATCGCACCCCAAAACGGGTGGTGTAGGTATCCGAGCCGGTGGATAATTCGAGTACGTATAGAAACGGGTTATCAGGCGACCAGAGTTGACAATTTTTAATGGGCGTTTGAAATTCAACAGTCTGCACCCCGTTCCCAGAGACCTGTCCGGACTCCACAGTACCGGACGCCGCCACCAACCCGGAAGAAAACTCTCGTAGCCGGTACTGCAACTGAAATCTTTCTTGGTTCTCATTCCGTATTTTTACAACGGCTTTTACCGATCTGCCGGGGACATCAGGAACCGTTTGCACCCGGACAATAGCAGGGTAATTGGTTAAAATGAGTTCCACCGAATCATAAATTCCGGGAATATACCTGTGTTTTTCGAAATCGTGCCCGGTCGGAATTGCTGACGGCACAGCATCCCGGTGGGCCCCGACCTGGATAATAAGTTCATTTTTTTGGCCATTTCCCTTTAAATAATCATGCACATCGATATAGGCGGGTGTAAAGGACGAGAGGTGGGTAGTAACTTTTTTACCGTTTAAAAAGATCACCGAGCCAAACTTGGCTTTGCTAATTTTTAAGGTGGTTACCTCGGGAAGAGGACCACCAATGGCAAAGGTTTTGCGGTACCAGAAAGCTTCCCGCAGATCACTCTTTTTTCCGACCTCGTTAAAGGCGGGCCTGGCCAGATCCACCAACCCAGGCACCGGCGCGGTGTGATTGAAAGTTTCCGGCACTGTGTTCCGGGAACCCTGGGTGATCTGCCATTCACCATTCAGGGAAATGACCTCCCGTGCCGACTCCTGAGAAGTTGAGGCCGACCCAGCTGAAATCCAGCACAATGCTGCTATAAAGGAAATGAAAAGAACGGTTACACTTCTGAACTGTTGCATATTACCCTCCTATCATGCGTTCTTACTATGCACTTATTACAAAATCCCTTCGTATCCGGGGCATGTTTGCTCTTCAGCAGGCGCTCTTCCGTATCATTGATATAGAAGCACCACGGTTTCTCTGGGGTCCAGCTGAACGCTGTGATGGTTCTCCCGGAATGCGGTTTGTCGGCCCCAGAATACCGAACCTTCCAACCCTTCTTCCACTCTCAATGTGCAATGATTCACGGCATTACGCCCATTGGTAACGATAGCAAGGTATTGCTCTTCCGACTCCATAATCCGTAATACCATGTCCTCTGTATAGCTCTCGAACCTGAGGGGGAGTTCACCGACAAATCGGGAAGTCACATCATCCAAAAAAGCCGCTAACGGTTCACTCTCTCTCTGCCAGGCACCCAAACCGATTAACGAAGGGATCCAGAGAACTTCTCCGTCCCCATACTGATTGCGTACGGCAGTTATCCACCCATTCTGCTCTCCGATCACCCGTGCGGAATTGTTTCGAATCTCGCCTATCCATAAATGGGAAGGTAAATTATTAGCCGGTGAATCCAGGGAAATGCGGGGTTGGTTCTCTATGAGCCTGATTTCTTTTAACGTGGCCCCCAACATTTCGGCCAATGGAATCGATTCCAGCGGCCAGAATTTCGCTTCCTCATCATAGACTCCCGATAGCCCGCTGCACAGCACTGTATTACCACTCGCAACGAACTGTTTAATCTGTTGAGCCTGATCTTCCGTGATTGCAGAAACGTGGGGCAAAATTGCCAGCCGCGGGCTCTCCGATGGTGCCGTCCAGTCAAAATCGTGCATATGTTTGATATGAACCGGAATTCCCAATTCATGTAATGCTTTATAATATCCATAGAGAGAAAACAGATGTGCCTCATCATCCCGTCCCAGATAGTCATTGCGTGGTTTCCAGGCCTGCAGGGTCATGGTTTCCAGACTGGCGATAAGATATATCGGAGCACGGGCCGGTGCAGCGTTCCCATATACTTCTGCATTATCAGTGATATGTTTTGCGATGTTACTTCCTTCGCCAAATCGATCACTGGGATGATTCTGATAATCAAGCATGCTCCACTCACCGGCCTCATTTCCTTTTTTACGATTATCCAGCAACCAGAACAGTACGCGATCAGCGCCACTTCCGATCCCGGTCCAGACCCACTGGGCTATATCCTCCGGAGTGGGGGTGAGAGGGTGGGCCCCGCCGCTGTGGATATTCGTGCCTGCCTGTAATTCTGTGATCCAGTAAGACTTCGGTTCACTGCTGCCCATGAGAAGATCACAATTATAGGCCACCGCCAGTGCAAATTGGCTCCGGTCAAAGTCACCGAAATGCCAGGAAGGATGGATAGTGGCTCCGAGAGAATTCGCAAACCCTCGCCAGCTCGGAATATCATGAGAACGCCGGGCGATATTACCCACTATTCCACCGGTATGACCATGGACCGGATGCTCCCTGTCGTATTTGCGAACTTCTGCTACAATCCATTCCAGCCACCAGCGAAGATGTTCCCGCCAGAACGTGTGCCAGTCCACAAATGGAGTTACCCAGTACCAGTATCCGTGTCCGGTTTGCCAGGGATCGGCATAAGACACCGAGTCGAACTGGGTAAAATTTGTCGTCCAGGCCTGATTTAACTGGTTCACGGTTCCATACTTCCCCCGCAACCACTCGCGAAATCGGTCAATAGCCAGCGGGTGCGGCGAGGGCCTCTGGCTTGCTTCATTGGTGGGGATCCAGGCATCCAGAGCCGGATGATCCATGTAGTGTGAGACCACTTGTTTAATATATATTTTCGATTCGTTCAGGCGATCCCAAGTGGATTCCAGCTGATGGCCATGCAATTGATAATAGTCACCGCGATGACGGGATCTTCTATTAGTTGTGAGTGTCGCAACTACGCTAACCCCGTATTTTTGTGCCGCGTCAAAGGCCCGATCATAGAGATGAAAATCCCATTCCCCTGGTTCCGGCTCTATATAATCCCACATGATAAAAAACCGCGCCACCGGCATGTCATGTTCCACCAGCATCTGAAACCACCGGTCCACTTCCTCCTCCGTCTGACCGGGTTCAATCCAGACCTGTGCGCCAAATTCCGGAGCCGTACTGACCTGTTCCGTCTTTGAAACCGGAGTCCAGAAGACCACCATTAACAGAACAGCTATCAAATATCTATATGCTCTAGCCATGTTTCCCCCGCGTTTTATTTATATTCTACTCAATGAGCATAGCCTGTACTCCCCGATATATATATGGAATCATTTATCTGATCCCGAAATGTCTGCCTTACAGCGAATCATTGTGGCTAGGATCTGATTGTCCGGAAGAGTCAAGTCCATATCGGTTAATCATCAGTGAGCAGCTTCCTGGAGCAACAGGGGCAGCACCCTCATGCAAAGAGTATTTTGAACCCTCCGTCCGAATGATTGACGAATCCATCCTATTCCGGTTGCAGCCAGGATTCCTCTATTTCTTCCAGTGATCGTCCTTTGGTTTCCGGAACGATCCCGGTAACAAAGAAAATAGTGAGCACACACATTGCGGCAAAGAACCAGAAAGTGAACGCACTACCGGCCGTATCAATCAATATCGGAAAGATCTGGGACACCAGGTACGTACTGGCCCATAAACAGACGGTCGCCATTGACATGGCCCGTCCGCGAATGCGATTCGGAAAGATTTCCGAGATAATCACCCATACCACGGGTCCCATGGACGCTGCAAATGAACTGACATAGACAACAATGAGAATTAATAACCAGATGCCCATGAATACATCGAACCTGAATGCAATCCCGATGAGCGCCAAAGATAGTGCCATCCCGCTTGCCCCGCCAATAAGTAGCGGCTTGCGGCCAAGCCTGTCAATCAGCAGAATGGCTACTAATGTGAACAGCAGATTGAAGAATCCGATCCAGACAGTATGGCTGAAGGCTGAGGTGATCTCAGTACCGGCCTGTTTGAATATTTCCGGCGCATAATAGAGGATAGCGTTAATTCCGGTGATCTGCTGGAGGATCGCCAGGAGTACGCCGATGATCAGGGCAATGCGCAATCCCGGCTGCAGCAGTTCTCGCACCGAACCGGTTTCAACAGCGAGCGCCTGTTTGATTTCGTCCATCTGCTTTTGGGCTTCCTGCGCACCCCCGATTCGGGTGAGTATTCCCTCGGCTGTGTCATGGAATCCCTGCTTTATCAGCCAGCGGGGACTTTCCGGCACTCCGAATAAGAAGAGGAAGAACAGCCCTGCAGGGATACCTTCCACACCGAACATCCACCGCCATTTGACTGTCTCTCCGATGATATCCGCATTGAGAATGATTGCATTGGAAAAATATGCCAGCAGAATTCCTGCGGTGATAGCCAGCTGGTTGAAGGAGACTAATCGTCCCCTGATATCCGGGGGAGAGATCTCGGCAATATACATGGGTGCTAGCATCGATGCCATGCCAATGCCCAACCCCCCGATTATACGGGCAAAAATCAATATACTGAGCGCTTTGGCTGTCGCCGACCCCAGAGCAGAAAGAGTAAATAGGGCCGCGGTGAGCAGTAATATTTTTTTCCGGCCGAACCGGTCACTCAAAGTGCCTGCACTCATCGCACCAAATATGCATCCTATAAGTGCCGAACCGATGGTCCACCCCACCATGGCCGGAGACAGTGAAAATTTTTCGGTCAGAAAACCGATAGTCCCGGAAATCACCGCGGTGTCAAATCCGAACAACAATCCACCCAACACCGCAATAAAACTTACCAGAATAAGATACAGGGTGCTTCCCGCACTGACAACTCCACTGGATTTCGTGGTCACTTGATCTTTTCCGCTCACGGTTGACGCCGTCCTTCCTTGGTGAATTTCGTCATGAACCTGTTATATTTATCAAAAGACTTAAGACAATACGCGGGATGGCAATGCATTTTACCCATACCTCAGGAGTCGAACTGCCATCCCCGTTTGACAAACGCTTTCACCACCATAGCTTCACCCTCTCCTTCATTAATTAACCGGTACTCTCCTGCTGCTGCTGGAACAACGAAGGTCTCGGCATAATTAAAGCGCTGCCACAACCCCTGTGCTGTCTCCAGTATCACTGATTGACCTTCCACCAGGTTCATAACATGACACTGGCCGTCAGTGGCACCACTGATTTCCCCGGTAAACTCATAACGATGGACATCATAGAATTGCGTCGGGTGAGTTGGTAAATGCACTACCCTGCCGCTGTCGTACTCATCCAGGACCTGTGGTTTGCTGATAAATTCTTCCGGGATGCGATTCCCCTGCCGGTCGAAGATCAGATTCTCGAATGCCCGGGCGATATTAAGCGGCCGGGGGTTTCCGTCCAGGTCAACCCGCAGCCAGTCGTACATTTTGAAAGTGAAAATGTAGGGCGTGGAACTTATTTCCAGCACCAGATTTCCCGCCCCTGAACTATGTATAGTTCCGCTCGGATGAAGGTATAACCCATGTTTGCGCGTGTGAAACGACTGGACATACCGGTTGATATCTACTGGAATACCTTCTTCGGCACTCTGCTCTAACTGGCGGCGAAATTCTTCAGGGTCAACATTTTTCTGAAATCCCAGATAGACATTTGCTCCCGGTTCATTATCCAGGATATAATAGGTTTCCGTCTGGGTGAAGCTTTCACCGAAATGCTTCTGAATATAGCGCTGTTGAGGATGGCACTGGACTGAAAGGTTCCCGCCCTCCACCGTATCCAAGAAGTCAAATCGGATGGGAAACTCATACCTGAATAAGGAAGCGGCTTCACCCAACACGGCTTCATGATCGTAGAACATCAACCAGTCAAACGAGACCTCCAGCAGGTGCTGGTTCGCAATGAAGAGCAGGCCATTTTCAGGGACGATCAACTCAAAGGACCAGGCATAGTTGGGCACATCCTCGGGCAGTTGCGGAATCCGGCGTTTACACCACTGTCCGCCCCATGCGCCCGGCTCGAACCAGGGCCGAACCCGGAAATAATTGCGGCTCATGGTATTCAGGGTACTGCGAAAATCCTCACCCCGTAACGTGGTGGGATGATCGGGCCGCTGTGCGTCAACAATGAGATCAAGATCTCCGACCAAGGTGGATTTATGCCTATTCAAGACCACCCAATCAACAAAATAAAACTGTTTATACATGGATTTGGGATCCGCCGGTTCGGAAAATCCGAGATTGGAGACACTGCCCGCCCGGCTCCGATACTGAAGCTCATTTTTGGGGAGATCAAGGTAAACCAGAAACGCCTCCCAATCCACTAACGCCGCCCCGCAGCCGTACAGCACTGTGAGATCCGCCTCGGAATCCGGCCGGAGACTGTGTAGGTGGTCCCCATCAAAGTAATCCAGGAGTGCTCCGGTATACCGGGTGCCAAACACTGGATCGTCACCTCCCAGATACGGCTCGATACGGTCATATATCTCCTCTTCCGACAACATGGCATCGGTGATATTGATCCAGGTCACTGTGATATTATATTGTTGAAATTCCGACTCCATTTGCTCACGGAAGTGTTCCCAGAACACCCCCACATACCCATCGATGATCACCCGATCTTGTTGAATCAGCCGGGAAGCCAATTTCGGGAATCCGGTTTCGATCATCCCGTGTGCGAGTGGGAATCCCGGATAGAGGTTATATTGACCTGCCGGGGTTGGCTGATAGTGCGAAGGCAGTAATTTCTGGGTTGATTTCCGCCACTGAGTCGGCACCAGGGTATTCATTCTCCCTCCCCGGGACGATCGTAATCGTCATCGTATCGCGTAATATCCTCCTGCTGCCAGTTGCCGAACGCCACCTCTAATACGCGCACAGGAGGGCCGGTACTGCACAACCGGTGCTTGGTATCAGCAGGAATCCATATCTCATCCCCCTGCCGGGGCTGTATGATCTCTTCCCCGACCTGAATTTCAGCTCCATCATCCAAGACAATCCACAATTCTGCTCGGCCGGTATGCGATTGCAGACTGAGCCGCTGGTTCGATTTCACCCGCATTAGACTGACAGTAGTTTTTTCATTATTTGCATATTGACTGAATTCTCCCCAGGGTCTGGTCACCCGTCTGACATCCGGTTTATCATCCGGAATCATTTCAGTCTCGAATACATCCATATGTATTACCTCACTTCTGGTTTATTTGATTCTGACCGCCGGCTGCAGAAACCACAGAGATTCTCGGGTCTGATCTGATACTACACTCTATAGATCGCACTTCCTTTGTAATTCACGGCATTCACGATTTTTCCAATGATCCCAGAAACCGCGATCGTTCCAGGGTTTGCGGACCTTCGTCACCCTCAACAACCACACAGTGAAAATTCCGATCCGCGATATAGCCGTAATCGTGTCCGGCTGCCGCAGGGTAAATCCCGAGATATACCAATGGCTCATCCCCCCAGTTGATAGTCCGGTGCGCCGTATGCCCCGGTACATACACAATTTGATCTTTACCCAGCGGAAAGGTTTCACTCTTACCGGTCTGGCTGTCCTCCAGGAGCATCATCCCGTCACCGGCCAATCCCACGTACACCTCCGCAGCCTCTTCCCATTCATGCTGATGTCCTTTGGTCAGATAGAATTCCCGGCCGATCTTTCCGGGCAGGAGAACCCCGAGACCGTAACTCAAGTCTCCTGCGCCGTTGGCCGGCGAGACTGAATACACCCTGTACACCGTCGGATCTCCCTCAGCAATTGCTTCCTGATAGGCCTGCTCATCCACAAAAAAACCTTCCAGATCACTCAGGGTCCGTGTCACGCATTCGCTATCTTCTATCCGCATATCCGGAATACTGAACCGATGGCTTTGGGCACACCTCAAACTCATCACTGCTCCGTTGTTAACTGTTCACTTGATTTATCTAGATGCTGCAATACCGATTGATTCACTGCGACACCATGCAGCTGCAACGCCAGTAAGGCGGCACCGACCACCGGGGGAAACATGGACTCCCTGATCCTGCTCTCCGGCAGCGCATGCTGAATAGCATCACAGAGCATTTCTTTGTAAGCGGGGTTCCCCTCCACCAGGCCACCCGTCATTACCACCGACACAGCAGGAGGGAACCCAAGCTGATCCACCACAGTCCGGACCATCAGAGTCAGCTCCTCGATACCTTGCTGCACGATCGCCGTGGCAACCTGGTCTCCGACCTCAAATGCTTCCAGAACAAGCGGAGCTAGCGAGGCTATCTCTTCCTTAGCCATAGGATGCCCTTTCCCGGAGAATCCTTCATAATAGAGCCGCCGCATAATCTCGTGGACGGATTCGATTCGTAACCCCTCCAGTATTGAACCGGTTAATCGGGTGGATGGCCCCCGTCCGTCGAAGGCACGAACCGTTGCTATCATGGCCTGACGCACAAGATCGAACCCGCTGCCCTTATCATCCAGTAAGCGCCCCCATCCCCCGGCCATCCATCTTCGGCCATCCTCCCGCCGCCCATAACATGAAGACCCGGTCCCGACGATAAGAGCGATCCCTTCTGCCCCGCCTAATCCGCCGGCCAGCGCTATGCGAATATCATGATCCACCTCAATGGCAGAGGCAGGTGCGATATCCAATTGCTGCGCAACCTGGAGAATCGTGTTTTTATCGTCCTGGCTGACCACTCCGGCCATGCCGAGAAAGAGTGCGTCGACCTTTTCACCATCGATGTCTGTCTGCCGGAACGCTTCTGTAATAGCTTGGCTGATATGTTCTTTGACTCGAGACAGGGGAACGTTATTATAGTTGGATGGTCCGGCCTGGCCTACACCCAGAACCCTGCCGGATTCCTCCACAATTGCAACCCGGGTGTGGGTTGCTCCCCCGTCAATGCCTGCTACTAGTGTCATGCGGATCCCCAACCTGTGCTATCCATTCATTACCTCCGAAAGTCAATACGCTGACCTGTCATACATTTTGTCCATCCTCTGCCCCGTAATAATATGCTCAAATGTTTGAACATATTATTAGAACCACAACCAAAATTCAACCCTCTTTTCATATTGCAGTATAAATTGTTTATATGAATAATTAATAGAATCCAAAATTTCAAAGGAAATTAACATAAGTTCATATATAATTTATTATTTTGATGTTTATATTATTTCTCTGATACCTAGAATTCTGCACAACAGCCGGTACAATCATGAGCCGCTCTCGTCTCTGCCTGTCACACCAGCCATTCCTTTGTAAGTCAGTGTCCGGATCGGCAGAGTACAGTGCCTGTGAATACATCCACACGAAAGCATTGGTTCGTAAGCGGTATTAATGGCTGTCTATATCAATCAAGTCGAACAGTTCCTTCACAAAACATCTACCTGTATGTTCATCAAATCACCGATTTTCTCCAGCTGTTCCGCATAATTCCCGTATACCCACACAAGGTGGTTTCCATAATCGGCCTGTTTTTCCATGAATTCCCTAGCAGCACCACTCTCCTGGCCAACAATGAAGGCGGAGACCGCACATCCTAATAAGTCCTCGTCCCAGCCTTTCGAATCCACCAGATTTCCTCTTAACACCAGAAGGCCGGTTCCTGTTGGATTCATCCGGGCAGTCGTCACTTCTTTCTGCTCACTCTGCATAAAATCGACCACGGCTTTCGTTCCCCAACCCGATTCCACAAAATTGCCCAACTGGTACGGTAAACCCGGTTGATCGTACCCCTTCATCTTTATACCGGGTACACTGTGATTGATTTCCATGACACCGTTCTCTCTGAAAAACATGTTACCCATATGGGATGATTTCTTTGAAATGGACATGAGCAAATGCATCGATAACAACCCTCCCAGATCCCCTTCGCAAGCCGAGGGTGTCCCCTGGTCCTTGAACATGGTATGAATCAGGCAGGGGGTAATCTGCCACTTCTGGGGCAACCGACTCGTGCAGAATTCAAAGCATTCAATCGTAAATGCATTGCACTCATATCTCTTCATTAGTTGAATGGTAGTGTTATAGAACTCCATGCTCCGGACCACATATTTTTTATCCAGGAATGTCCGCTCGGCGTTACTATACATGATGTCAGCCATTGCCCTGGCATCCCGCTGTATGGTCTTATTGTGCCGGATCCGGTCCATTTCCTCCGCCAGGGCATCATAGGAAATGGTTACCAGGTCAATACCGAATTTATTTTTTAGAGTGTCTGCCGGATCATTTATGCCTGCCACCGAAGCCACTGACGGCCATCCCCGGTTAGTCGGATAGAGAATCCTGGTCTGTTCAAGCACTTTTCTCGCCCGCAACAACCCGATTAATTCATTGGTTTCTTCCCGCGAATTCGGGACAAACACTTCCAGTCCTTTACTCCTGCAATACGCTGAAATATCCACTGTCCGGCAGCTCAACCCGCCTGACAGAATAACGGGTTTATTGTAGCGTCTGGCAATCTCATAGGTTGCAATGGAAGATCCGCCTGGGGCTATAAATAAAACGTCTGCGCTTGTTAGATCCTGGTCAATTCTCAGGAACTGATCTTCAGTGACCTCAAAATCCTCCACCTCGGAGATCGGAAACAGGAGAAGATCCGGATCCATCATTTCCATATTCGCCTCGTCAAAACCAAATGCATTACTCCTGCCCCTTTTACTAAAAGATTCAAATGCATTCATGGCTCTGCTTTTTTCTTCTTCCGGGGAAGCAACATGGAACCGGCAGGGACCCTCCCACACATCGGAATGATAACTATTTGTCATCACGGGTTTTATCACCAGCCGGGTCAGATGTGGACTCGGGATACCACTCGCAAGACCCCCATAATTCTGGTGTCCGGACCATGGATTCATATACAAATTTCTTAAGACTGCTGACCCGGTAACAGTAGCGTACAGACTGTGTCTAAGAAATTCTCTTCGCCCCAGTGCCATGATATAACCTCTCTTTTGTTTATTTCAAGTATGGATACCGGTTGCCTGTCATCTCCGGTATCAGGCTGAGATATTCTCCCATTCGATGCCCACCTTTCCTAGAACATATCCAATCTCGGAAAGATAATCACCATAGCAGGTCATCCAGTGAAATCCCCGCATATCCGAGCGGAGCCGTTTCCAATCACCCTCGATTTCGCAATCGAACTGGGAACGGCAGATGGCATAAAAGGGATGATCGGTTATCCTGCCCCTGCATCCCATCCATTTTACCGAGTTAAAGTCGGGTATGATATTTGTCACGACCTGTCCTTTCCGAAATTCCACCTTGGGAGATGCCCCGTAGTCTGATTCACAATGCGTATAAATATGGGTTGGTTCCGCATCACTGCCATTCATACGTCGGGGCGCCGAGCAATGCGCACAGGTCGTAATGCCGTTATGGGGCAAACAGGGATCATTGAGAAAAGCAGGCTTTCCGGCGATATAGTACAACAGAATTCCTGCAGGGATCACCACGAAATCGGATTCACAAAATGCCATATACCCGTCATCGTTGATGAGACTGAACGGTAAACAAGCCGTTGTTCTGGCAATGGGCCCGATGCTCATACACCCTCGCACAGTGACTCCCATGGCATTCTCAGCATTCATAAGTTCCCTAAAAACGTCCTTCAGCAGGAACGCATTCCGGATGAATCGCTTATCGGTATGCACGGAGAGAATGCCCTCCTCATCGAGATAGGCGTCCATTTCCTTCCGGGCATTTTGCAAGGCAATGCCATCCCTCAACTTGCTATCCATTTTTTTCTCAACACACGACAACTCAACTTCAGCAACCTCCAGATTCCAGATAGTTTTTATCACATCGGGAGCAACCTCTCCACCGGCACCCCAGCCGCCGATTCCGTTAATGGCAATCAGTTTGGTTTCCCGGATATTTTTCAGCCCGTAGAGAGCACGCAAACGCCAGAGCACCTCCCGGTAATCGTCAATAACGATGTCCTCCACCTGCAGATGCTCATGAGTAAAATCATCAGTGGCACCACGCAGTAGTTTCGGATGCACAATTTCATACCAGAGATAGATTGGCCCGGATTTATGCCGCAGGAATATGATATTGTGATGGCCGGCCTGTGTAATCATATCCAGCCTGTTTTGTTTATAAATGCTATCACCGGCCGAGCCCGCAGCATAAACCAGCACTGCATCGCAATGACATTCACTGACCTTTTTTGCGGCCGGATCGGAATTGACAGGGATCAGCGGCAGAATATCGATGGGAAAATCGGCCCGGGCTTTCAGGTCGTTCAATTCCTGCTCAATTCGGCGTATTTCCCGGTCAACGTCTGCCTGCGACCGCAATCCACCCCATTCCCGCCAGGTCACTGCTTCCTTCTTTTCAAATAATTGATATATCAGCGCCGGTTTTATGATTAATGGTTTTCCCTGGCGATTACCACTAAACTCGATAGTGCTCTCCCGGTCGGATGCAGCAAAATGCTCGAGACCCACTAATGCGCTTCCGCCAACGATGACACCGGACCTCCGGAGGAAACTGCGTCTGGAGATTGGTTGACTTTCAAGAGGCATGATTTAGCTCCCCGACTTGGTTGTGCAGTTTTTCTCTGTTCTATCACATCTGGATACTGATGTAGCAGATTCAACGCCTTCCATCATTGGGCGCATTTTCAAACATGACAACATCCCGGTGCTGGCTGATGGGCCGGTTTCTCTCACTGCCGGTCATCACCGGACCAGGCTGATCGATGGATATGAGGTATATATTGTATTCACTTATTCGGAGTTGACAATGGATACCTTTCGACGACTTACGGTCATCTGTTCGTTTTCCAGGTGATGGGCTGCTGCTTTCAGGAGATAGTCCCCGGTATTCTCCGGAACAGTGATTTTGAATTTAAACGTATGCTGTCCCAAAGCCGGTACCGTATAGTGCTGTTCTCCCAACTCCTTCACAGATCCATCGGATGATTGGAGAGTCAGTATCAATTGGCCCTGACTTGTTCTATAGGTATCATTAATGATTGAGACTAAGATGTTCTTCTCTTCTCCGACCTGAATGCTATTATCCCAGAAATTAAGATAGACACCGATCGGCTTAAAAGCCTCTTTCATATAGTTTTTAAATTGCGGATGCAGTTTGAGTTCCTGCACATTCTGAAAGTGATCTGCTGTGTAGGCGCCTGATCCACTCACTGTAAGATATACAAAATGGAGGACTCCGGCGTAATTGCGATGGGCCCGGAGATATTCCGTTTCGCCAGCCAACAAATACGCCTGCATTTCCAACCGCTGTTCCGGTGTTGCACCAGGTCCCAGTAATTCATTATAGACATCATGTGTCAACTCGGTCGGCGTTCCGTCCCGATTTAACCAGAGCCATCCGTATTCATTCACGATCAGGGGGTGGGCAGTCATCCGCAGGCCGGTCAATTGTCGCATACTTCCGGTCATTCTTTCCAGATCCGAGTACTGAAAGCCCCGGTCAGGATGCAGATAGGGGTGATCCTCCACCGGATCATCCACACCAACCGGTATATTATAGCCGTTCTCCCAGGGACGATTGGATAAATCCAGGTGCCGAACTGCTGGAATTACTTGTTCTCCGAGCAGGTCAGCATAGGTTTCATTGCAGGCATCCCAGATTGCCACACTGGGATGATTCCAGTTATCACGCATCCATTCCTGATATTCATTGATTAATATTTCTGCCGTCCATTCGTTTCGGAAATCGTGAACCCCATTCCAGATAAAATATTCATTCTGGATCAGCAGTCCGGTTTCATCGGCAATATCAAGCCACATATCCGGTACCGGGCCGATACAGAAACGAAAACTGTTCCAGTGTAATTGCTGAGGGATCTCTGCCAGTAATTTCCGCACCCAGTCCTCATCCCAAACTTTTTGAACATTTTCCGGTGTATCTTCAAAGAACCGGTGCAGGGTGATATTCGATCCCCTCATATAATAGATGTTTCCATTGAGATATGCTTTCTTGGTCTCCGTATCAAAATGAAACTCCCGCATACCAAACCGTGTGGATTTCGTATCCCCATCAGTGGCAGTCTCCAGGTTATACAGAGAAGGTGATTCCGGAGTCCAAAGTTTTGCATTCGGTATGGTTATCCACTGGGTGAACGTTTTTTCTTCACCCGGTCGGATATTCCCATGTCTCGCTTTGCCTGTCGCCACGACTGTGGAGCTCTTCCATGGTTTGACCGTTTGATTGAGTGTGAACGAATGCGAACTCCTATCATAATTCTTGACCGTGGTCTGGACAACAACCTCTGATGTGTTAATTCGAGGAGCCACTTGCACAGTCTTAATCACTGGATTGTTACTGAAAGCAATTGAAACCGCATCATAGATTCCTGGAGTCCACTCCCTTTTTTCATAATCCGTCCCGGTTGGATGTGAAACAGGCAGGATGTTGGGATGAGCACCAATCCGAATCACCAGAGTATTCTCAGAATTCCAATTCACAGCTTCGGTGATATCGAAGTAACCGGCGGTAAAACAACCATGGTGTTCCCCGATCTTCGAGCCATTCACCCACACAGCGGATCCGAATTGCGCCTTTTTTACTTCCAATATCGCCACGTCTTTACGTTGCGGTGCTTTAAAGCCGGTTCGATACCAGAAGTAGTTCCTTTGCTGAGTGGTACTTCCTGCTTTCTGGTGAATTCCCGTGGTATCCAAATGATCTGGCGCCCGTCCACGCATGACAAACTCGCGAGTATAAAACTCACCAGCGTTTGGAAATGAAGGACTGGTCAGCTTTACCAGCCCCGGCACCTGGACCTGGTGCCCGAACTGGTCCGGCATCGCATCGGCTTTTCCACTTTCCTCAATCTCCCAGGTGCCATTGAGTGACTGGATTATCCGGTCACCTGATGCCTGTTCAACCATCATTCCGGTTATCAATCCCACCAGTAAAATGGTATGAACGATGACGTGAACTATTTTGTCCATCATTGGGGATTCCTTTTTTGCTTTATGTTCTGTTTACATGGAAACCAATCTCCACAACTCTTTTTTGTACGTACCAGGCACAGTATGCCACAATCATTGAGCTGCTGAGGAGGCGGAACCTATTCAACAACCTGGAACGTGGTCCGGAGATCTCCCACCATCACTTCAAATTCCCCGGGTTCGACTACATACTCCATCTGTCGGTTATATAATCCCAGTTGATCTGATGAAATGGTGAGAATTACCTGTTTTGTTTCCCCGCGCTCCATCGAAATTCTTTGAAATGCCGCCAGCTCTTTCACCGGAGTGGTCACACTGCTGATCTTGTCATTGATATACACCTGCACAACTTCATCTCCGGTCCGCTCCCCGGTATTCGTGATATCCACGCTCACCGGAACCTGTTCTCCTCTTGTCACTTTCGATGGTACATTGAGATTTTGATATCGAAACGTGGTATAACTCAATCCATACCCAAATGGGTATAATGGTTCCGAATTCTCCACCAGTCTGTATTGCCGGTAAGTCATGGATGGCCGATGATTATACCAATGGGGGCTATGTCCCAGGCTTCTGGGGATGGTAATCGGCAGTTTCCCGCCGGGATTATACACTCCGAATAACACTTCGGCGATAGCGCGCCCTCCCTCCATGCCTGGTTCCCATGCTTCAATCAGGGCGGGAACATGCTCTGCAATCCATTCAACGGTCAGAGGACGCCCATTAATCAGCACCACAACCACGGGACTCCCGGTCTCATAGATTGCCCTCGCCAGCTGTAACTGATTTCCCGCCAGATCGATACTGGTCCGGGCGAAATTTTCTCCTCCGGTTCTTTCATCATTATCATACCGAAAATCATTCCCGCCTAACACCATGATCACTGCGTCGGCCCGGCTAGCTCTCCTGGCAGCTTCTTGAATCCTGTTCGGTGTAATGCTGAAAATGCCGCCTGCATCGTAATATTCAATGACCGTTTCATCTTCCACTATTTCCTGAATTCCTTCGACAACGCTGATGACATTCTCTTCGGGTTGTGGCGCCACCCAATCTCCTAAGGGTGCAGTATGACTATCTGCGTTGGGACCGGTGATAAGTATGCGACTCATAGTTTTGTTTAACGGAAGAACACCGTCTGTATTCTTGAGCAGGACAATGGACTCCCTGGCTGCCTGCAATGCCAGTTGCCGGTGTTCCGGGGCGGCTAAAACCTGTGGGACTTTTCCTGCATCCACGTAGCGATTTTCAAATAGTCCCATTCTGAATTTTGTGGTCAGGAGTGTTTCGACCGTATTATCGATTCGTTCCCGGGAAATCCGGCCTTCATTGACTAATTCCTCCAGCGGTTCGATGAAATTCCCTCCGTGCATGTGCACATCGATACCTGCTGAGACTGCTTGATACACAGCTTCCTTTTGATTGCGGGCAACATAATGCAGGTCTGCCAGCCGTTCGATGTCGTTCCAGTCACTCACCACGAACCCTTGAAATCCCCACTCTTCCCGGAGTACACCGGTAAGGAGTGCTTTATTGGCATGGTTCGGTATCCCATTCAGATCATGATGGGCGGCCATGACTGTCCATGCCCCGATCTCAATACCAGCTTTAATCGGGGGGAGGTATACTTCACGTAAGGTCCTCTCAGACATATCCGTATGGGCAAAATTCCTTCCATTGATAGGGTGCCCGGCTCCGGCGAAGGTTTTCATATTTGCTAACACACTGTGTGGAAAAGAGATATCCTCTCCCTGATAGCCACGAACCATTGCTGTTCCCATCTTTGAAACAAGCAATGGATCCTCACCGAAGTTTTCACCAATTCTCCCCCACCGGGGATCCCGTGTTATCGCGATGTAGGGGGAAAAATTCCAGTGATAGCCGGTCACTCTCATTTCCTTTGCGGTGATACCCGCGATAGCTTCCACCATCTCCGGATTTCGGGTACTTGCCATATTAATGGGGGCTGGAAAAATAGTAGTCCCGTGCTCACCGAAATATTGCCCGTGCCCGTGAATCGCATCCACTGCTATGAGCAAGGGAATACGCAAACGAGAGGAATCTGCCAGTCGCTGCAGTTGGTTCGCTTCCTTGTAATCCTCGATGGTTAAGAAAGAACCGATCAGGCCGTGTGCTACCAACCGTTCTGTTTCTTCCCGCTCGGCAGCCCCCATCATATGCAACCCGCGATACTGATTCATCTGACCGAGCTTTTCCTGCAATGTCATGCGTTTCATGAGATCAACTACTCGTTCTTCGATTGTCAAATTTGGAGTAAGATACCGGGGTTGAGAAATCTGGTTCGGCCTCTCACCACATGCAATAAGGAAGCTTGCAATGAGTGCCAGGGTAGCAATAAATGTCATCACCCTCTGTTTAAAATTGCTTCTGTATTCATACATTTCTGTATATCCTTTAAATTTATTGATTCATTTGATTGTAGAATAAATCTTTACCATACTGTGTGGGAGTATATCTTATTGAATGATATTACCTCACTACTCACCATTGTTTCCGAGCGAATTTGGCTGGTATATTTTCTGTCGTATCCTTTGTCCGATTTTCCTGCCGGGTAAGGAATCGAATAGGAAGGAATAAAGAGGGGAGGATCAATGAGCAATTCCAGCGGATCCTCCCCTTACTAGGCAACAGCCTGGTCAGATGTGTACTACTTCAATTCCCGACAGTTGTGCATAGGCCTTGATCTCTTTCTCATGATCTCCGTAAATAATGAGTTGATGGAATCCCTTCACATCTCTGGGATCTTCGACGTCATCCACGGTGATTTCAATGGAGGTCCGGCATCCTCCTGCCGGGGGGGTATCGTTATTTCCAACGACTTTACCCGTACCCAGATACATGCTTTCAGGGCCATTGAAATCCATCACGGTAACCTTCTCATCCTCTCTCCACAACACCTGGGTCGCCACACCGATATCGGACTCCGAATGGCTGCGGAGGATAAAGGGCTCCCGGGAACCATCAAAGCCGTATAATTTAGTGGGACTCACACAATGTGCGGCCATGAGATTATCGGTCATGGTGTTGGGAGCGGGATCCTGCATGAATCCGGGGCGTCCCAGTAAGAGGTGGATCAATCGCATACCGATGGATGCGTTCCAATCGGCTTCGCATGCCCCCACCATCCCTTCGTCCTGGAGCATGGACCAGGCCAAACAGGGAGGACACGGGATCTCATGGTCGCCCACCATGGGAAGGCAGTCCACAGAAATCCCGTGGCAATTTTCCTTTTCCATTATCCGTTTGGCTACGACATAATTCCGGGCAGCATTCAGCATATCCTCCCTGTCAGGTTCGACAATTTTTTCAGCTTCTCTTATATAAGCATCCGCAATACTGGTAATTTCATCATCAATCGGTGTGTTCTTTACTTCATCCGGGAAACGAGTGTGCGGTATGTAATGCAACGTTGTGCCAATCCCTTTCAACTGACGATCTTCGGTTTTATCTCCGGCCACTATACACAAGCGAGTATCTCTCATTCTCCTGATAGTATTGAGCGCGCGGACTCCAAACTCGAGTGACTCAAGATTTTGGGTAGCACTGACAAAAACCCCCGGTATATCCCGGGTGCCCTGCAGATGGCCGGTGAATGAAGTCCCTAACGGACTGAAAATGAAGGTCGGAATGTCACCCCGATTTTCCGCAATGTGGTTGATATGCGGCCATGCCGGATCATTCAGACTCATGGCGGTAATGATAAGGCCATCTGGCTGTTCTTTCTGCACCCGTTGCAGAAATGAGTTCATTGTGCTCTTGTTGTGAATAGGTTGATCAATGATGGTTAAATCGACATCGTACTTCTGTGCTGCTTCTCTGAGAATAAGAGAATACTTTTCCTGGTGGCCCTGAATATCATACGATGCCCCTGGCCAGCCGAGCCAGTATTCTTCTGTCTCGGGGCGTACAAATACAGCCATAACCGCTGCTTTCCGATCCGTGGAGGGCTCGATAATTGACCCGACAAAAGATTCACTGGTGCTGATGAAGTGCGTTCCCGGTAGCGCAACCGCAGCCAGCGCTCCGGCGCCGGCAGTCGATAAAAATCCACGCCGACTCATGCTGCTGTGTAGCGGACATCCTCCGGCTCGCCGAAAGGAATTTTCTGCAGAGTGATTGTTTCTGTCCATTGTATCCTCCAATGTGAGTTAATGAGCGGAAATTTATTCCACTCAATGTTCGAATTTCTGTGAACCCGAATGAGTAGGATGCGGATTCGTGTGCCCTATAATCCGAAACTCAATGACAGGCGATTGACTGTTCCGAACGCACCGAAACTTGAATACGCATAATCCAGATCGAGGCCGGCGATATTTATCAGGCCAAATCCGGCGCTCAGTCCCAATTCGTCATGCGGAGCGATATACCCGGCACGGATTGCAAATCGCTTCATGAATTGATATTCCGCGCCAATTTTAATCTGTTCATAGTAGTCCCGGGGCCGCTGGGTGTCAATAGCGAGTATAAGGGAGTGAGTGTTGGGATTAAAAGCCGTCAGATCCACCAGATTCATGGACATCCCTATCCGAAAAGTAAGAGGGAGCTCCAAATTCTCTTCCACAAATGTCACTTCCTGTGAGAAATTACGTACATTCATTGCTAAATTTAAACTTTTGAATCCAGTCTCATATATAACACCAAAATCATATGCAACTACCTGCTTTCCATACTTCCTGGATATCGGATCACCGTTCTCATCCAGTTCAATGGCAGCCTCCCCAAGATTCTGGTAGGCCATCTTAACGCCTGCTCCGACCGAAAAACGATTGGTCAAACTCCTGGCGTATCCCAAGCCGAAGGCGTGAGCTGAGGGCTGATAAGTCCCCAGATCAATGTACCCCGCTTCATTATCCGCCCTGATTGTTTCTAAAAATTCACCGTATCGTACCAAGAGGCCGGAGACTCCAATCACCCCAATAGGACTTTTAACAGCAGCGCTTATCGCATTATAATCGATATCCGCTATCCACTGGACCATTCCCAGTCCGACACTGAACGTTTTATCCATCCGGGCCATGCCTGCGGGATTATAGAATAGGGATGTCGAAGCAGTATTATGAGCAGTCATGGCATCGGCCATCCCGGCTGCCCGGGCATCCAGAGAAATTGTTAAAAACTTAAACCCGGTCTGGGCCAGTTTCTGCGTGCCGATTACTCCTCCTTCCTCTTGACTTTGTCCGAATCCATTAATCGCTGGCAGCAGAGATAAGCACATCGCAAGAACCAATATTTTTGTGACTTTTACTTGAATCATAATAAACTCCTCACAAGTGAAGTATCCTCTTTCATAACGTTCATCGTATGACATACTCAGGAGCCATCATCGAATGATGCTGAACTTTCGAATAATCTGTTCACCAGTCTCTTGATCCTCGATGATAGCCAGGTAAATCCCACTGACAGCCAGTTGATTCGATGAGGTGGTCATACCCCAATATTCATCACCGCTGCCATCGGTATGTTCGATAGTTTGAATGAGTTCACCGGCTTCCGTATAGATTCTGATGGTGCACTGCCCCGGGATATTCAGAAACCCTAACTTATCCTGTTTATCCGGCCACCGGATGCTTCTGTCCGCAGCAAGATTATACGGATTGGGGACCACCCGGACCTGATTCAGAGCAGTGCCTGCTGCACGCCTTAAGCTGGCTGGTGCATAGGTTTGTGTATAATATCTACTGCTGCGCAGCCGCAAAGTTTTTGGAGGATCAAATGTAATATTATCAGTGACTTCCGGGCCAACAGCCTGAATATAATAATAGTATTCTATCCCCCGCACCGCAGTTTCGTCATCATAATGACGGTCAGATCCGGGCAAGGATGCTATTTCATTGAACGTACTATCAATACTTGTTCGCGCCCTATATATCTCCCATCCTCCCTCAGGATCATTCGCACCCTCATACGTTTGCCAGTCTAATTCAATCTTTCCAGGCCTTGAGCTCACTAGAAATTCTCTAGGCGGTCTGGGCGGTTCCGGAATAGTATACCCCGATTCCCAATTGGCCTCAGCCGCCTTGATCATTTCCATCAGGGAATCCCGGCCGGTTAGGACCCATTCGTTTTTCGTCAGGGAAGACCCGTCGTAGTTTATCTTTACCGTATCGGCATCCGGATGGCCGTATTGTTCCCAGGCCTGCTTGTAGGCTCGTCCGATGACATAATTCTTATTCCAACTCAGACCGTCTGCGCCTTCGACCACTACAAAACTGACACTTTCTTCCGGACCCAGGGTATACGGGCCGTAGCCTACCACGTTATTAAACCCGCCCGCCGTGATAAAATCGGGGCGATTATACTGATTGGCGAATCGGGTTCGCCATTCAACGGGATCAAACGTCCCCGGATTGTCAGGATCCGGCGCATTTGCAGCCGGGGGCGGCTCCACCACATCCGCGTGCATGGGCGCCACGTTCCCGGCTGCCACCACCCGCTCGAATTCTTCGTGCATCTGGGCCTCGTCAAACTGACTGTTGGTGGATGTCAATTTATCATCACCGTCCAGGTAGGTGGTGGTGGAGGGCTGATTCGGATCGTCCGACGAATCAGCCGGGCCCGTATCTGCATGCAAGGTTGCTCTGCCCATGAATGAGGAACCGGCCAGCCGTCCTATGGAATCGGCCTGGGCAGTATGCCATCCCTGATTGGTAATCTGCGGTGCCCCGACGGTATTCCATTTATCGAAGGGAGGAAAATGCCCGGCCCAGGAATAGACCGCCCGGATATCAATGTCGTAGGTTTTATTTCCATCTCCAACCACATCATTCATGGTATTCCGGCCCCAGGCGGTTCCTGCCGGCAAACCACTCGCTTTTAAGGTATGCACGAAATTATTAATCCAGGTGATACGTACACCTTCCAGGGTCTGATCCGGCAATTTGACGGTTTCATCGTCATCCACATTGCCGGTATTGGTGAATTTGTATTCAATTATATGATAATTATCGTGGTATTCATTGCTGAACTGCCTGATCCATCGCTCCATGGTGACCCCGATGGCGCTGTTCACTCGATTATAGACCATACGATCCGCCTTCATATCCGGGTCGACCTCGTCGTTAGACACTGGCCGTTTGAAGGTCTCCAATCCGTCAACAAACACCTTCGGTGGTTCAAATTTACTGATCACGTCCAGATCCATACCGAAATATTGTCCATACCCGGGCTCCCGTGGTCCCCGATGAACGGTCTTAATTTCATACGTTTTGGGAGGCTGTTCAGTCTCACCTGAATTCCAGTTGGTGGTGGTAATCCACATGGCCTGGCAGGCGAAATGGCCGGTCCGGTCGTACACCCCCGGATAGTTCATTCCCATTTTCGACTGCCAATCAGCGTAATCCCGGCTGCCGGCCGACGAATACCGGTGGTGGTAATCGCCCACCGCCAACCATTTTTCCACAAATTGTGCGTTAAGATTTTTTAATGATCCTATCAATATAAAAACCAGTGTGAATAATCCAATAAGCAGAGTCCGATTATAAGGGTGATTATTCATAAGTATACTCCATATGCTCCGTTTTACGATAATTTTCATTTAACATCCCTTTGATTTATCTACCTTAGAACCAGAATCTGATTCCAAAAAAGACCATCCGGGGATTTAAAAATCGAAAACTGGTATTATTCGGCATGTTGATATAGGCTTTGTCCTCCACCATCTGATCCACTGCAACCGGGTCAACTGTATCCCAGGATCCGGTGGTCCATTCTCCTGCTTCCGCGTCCCAACTCCCGTGCCAGGCATAATATTGTTCTTCCTTTGTATTATAGTACCATGCCCGTCTCTTAAGATAATCGGGGCCGCCATCCGGCAACTCGCTTGCAATCTCAACCGGCTGAAATTCAACCCCGGGCTTTCTGTAATCTCCCGGCCGGTCATCCCCGTAGATGAACGGATAGGGATCATCTTCCAGGTCAGAGAAAGTGTCTTCTGGTAAATGCAACGACCACATATAGTTTTCCCAGTCAAACTGACCGGCAAATGCGGAATGCCTGTACATATATTTCAGATTCAATACGTTATTTACATCGATGTACAATTGAGCACGACCCAGACCGAAATCGAAGTTCTTCGCCAGCCGGATATCCAGCATGTAGAAGTCCGCCCATTTTACGTTATTACTCAGGCCGGGAATGGAACCGCTTCCGCCGGACCAGGTAAATACATCACCGGAGCGGTATTCACCCAATAGATTCAATCGCCAATCACCTAGAGGATTAATCCCGGCAAACCGGGGTCCGAAATCCGGGGGCAACAGAAAGGTGACATTAAATCGGCCGAATGGTTCCGGAATCGGAGTCCACTGTTGATAACCCCAGTATTCCCGTTCATACCGTAACTGCTCGAAATCATTCTGGTAGTGATGATCATATCCGAAATTACCGGATTTTCTCACCATGTAGGTATAATTCACAAATCCTCGTATCCATCGGCCGATGTTTTTATTCAGCGTTAATTCGAAGCCCCTGATATCTTCATAATTATAGGGTCGGTGCACCTGATAATCGATCTGCCCCATGACACTCGTGTACCACACGCCCCGCGGCTGTTTGTCTATTGACTTATAGTATCCGTTCAAACGCAACAGTAACTGGTTCAGAATATTGTGCTCATACCCCAATTCATAGGAGACGGTTCTGGGCATCGGATGCGTCGGGTTCCCGATTTGATCAATCTGACTCCCGTGAACAGCCCGGATACCCATTAACTCCTGGGCATGCAACATCTGACGGAAATGCCCGTAATTAAAAAATAATTTACTATTCGCAGTGATCGGGTAGGAGATCCCAAGACGAGGCGCAAAATTGAACTGCGGATCAACCGATTTCATCTCCACATACTCGTCCAATTCGTTGAACCCGATCAGAGGAGAAAACGCTCTGTCATATGTTTCATAATCATAGAACTTTTCATTGGGCATAAAATAATCCATCCGCACGCCTACATTGGCAACCATGCCCTGAAATTCCAGTTTATCCTGTAAATACACTGCACCCTGTGTGAGAGAGCGATCCCAGAGATATTTCGGATTGGGATGGTGTACCATATAGGGATCCCATTCCCCGTGCTTGGTATGATAATCCCGAAAAATCAGTTCAATCCCTGCCTTCATCTGACTCCACCTGTTGATCTGGCTGGTAATGTCGAAACTGGCATCCCAGGTGCTCACATTGGAGCTATCCCGTGCACTCCCCCAGTGTCCTGACAGTCTGATGGAATGTGTGGGATCGAAATTGGTCACTTCGGCGCCGGGCTTATCGGTGACTCCGGACGACCATCCCCTGGGCGCTTCATCCGCACAGTAACTTCCGAATTGTTGGACGCAGGAATAATCTCGTTCCCGGGCCGGCCGGGTGAAATAATCAACGAACTTGCGCTGCAGGTTAATCTCATAAAAGGTGTTCGCCGTCAGGTTGTGCGTCAGTTTTGCTCCGACCGTGTTGCGATAGATGTCCATCGGATTCCAGAGATTAAACGCAAAAATAGGATAGTTGATATCACTATAATTAATCCGATTGACCATGCCTGAATTATGCCAAGGATATTGCGGCATGGTGCCATCTAAAATGCTGGTCGAACCGGTACTACTAGGATTAATACCGGCCTGACGCACCAAACTCCCCTGGACCATCAGTTTCATATTGGAGGATATATTGGAGGTCAACTTTAATTGACCAGTCTGATCCCAATAGCTCTCTCTCATCTGTGGGACGATATATGCCTTTTGGGTTTGCCGGTAGGATCCGAAAAACCGCATATCTCCTAAAGCTGAACTGAGAAAGGGAACAGGGCCACCGAAACTTCCATCAGCTTGATAATCTGGCACTCCTGGGCTGAAATCTTTTCTCGTTCTCCATAAGAACAATTGCTGGGCCTGTTCAGGCGTCATGTCATTGGTGGGATCATCATCATTCAACACCACGGCCGCTCTGGAATTCCACCCGTCAAACTGCGGATAACTATCTCGCATATACTTATCCCATGGGCTGTCAGCGCCGTGCGTTCCTGTCCAGGCCACATCATCATCGAGATGTGGACGCATCCAATACGAGTTGGGATTGTCAGGCATAATTCCGAAATATTTCTTCTGAGGCGGAGTATAGCGGAGCATCACATCGGCAGTATATCTGTCTCTGGGTCCCTCCTTAGTGACTATATTAATCAGACCCGACCGCACATTCCCATATTCCGCATTAAATCCGCCCGTCTGAATCTGGAATTCGTCAACCGCGGTATAACTGATCCCGGTGAAAGGCGTATCATCGCGTCCGCTCCGGGTGTTCAACCCATCCACCACAAAAGCGACTTCATCCAAACCTCCACCCCGGATGGTCATTCCGGGTTCAACACCTGCCTGCAAATTGATATAATCACTGACTCCGGCCACCGGGACTGATTCAATCTCTTCGGCGCTGACGTTCGCAATATTGGCTGATATATCAGGTTTAACAACCGGTGCGGTCGCTTCAACCACAACCTCCTCGCCGGCTATGGCTTGCGATTGTAGTTCAAAGTCTTGGGTTGTGGTTAAGTCAATATTCACCCTTATGCCCCGGACAGTGACTGTGGAATACCCAATGAACGAGGCCCGGATATGATATTGCCCCGGTGGTACATTAATAATATTATAATACCCTTCTTGGCCTGTGGCTGCCCCCATGTCTGTATCCACTAACATCACGTTCACACCTGGGAGCGGCTCACCTGTCTCAGCATCAATTATCCGCCCCGAAATTTTGCCTGTCTGTGCGTAGGATTGGGAAGTCATAAAAAGAAAAACCAGAACGGACCAAATAATACACTTTTTCATTGCTACCCCCTAT
>CAYPST010000036.1:0-34151 GCA_964413425.1 uncultured bacterium | reverse complement strand
TGGGAGACCGCCTGGGAGAGATCTCTGGCGCCGATTTCAAAGTGTTCCCGGTTTGCATTCACAGTGCCGAACATCACTTTGTTGCCCAGCACAAAATTTAGGTTGATTTTATCCGAGGGGATTTCAATCGTGCGGTCCCCGCCGGTGATGCTGGAGAGAATCAGCACCCCGTTTTTCCCGAGATTCTCCGCTGCCTGGAACACCACTCCGGAATGCCCGGTGGCCTCGAAGATGATATCAAACGGCCCGAATTTTTCTGCCGCTTTATCAATAGGCATTTCCCGGGTGCTGATATATGTGCCGCCGAGATCCTCGATGAGTTGTCCGTTCTTATAGGGCATGGTCTCCAGTCCGAATGCATACAGCTGCAATCCCCGGAGCCGCAGTCCCATGGCGGCCAGTAGTCCCAGTGTCCCGGTTCCCATGACTGCTGCGGTGTGGGGACGCCAGATCTTCATCCGGCGCTGGATTTCACAGGCCTGGAGGATCCCCTTCTCAATAATGCTGGTCGGCTCCATCAGCACACCGATGTCTTTACACCCGCCCGGCACCTTCACGATATACTCCTCACTATCGACGTAATATTCAGTCAGGTAGCCGTGCCGGAGGTTGATCCCCCGCTCGTAATAGGTATTATCGGTGGTCATATCGTATAAACCGATGGTATCATAGAAAGAATGGCCCGGACGCCGGACGACGGCGGCAACGTAATCACCCGGCTCCAAGCCGGTGACCTCCGGCCCGACCTCCTCCACCACACCGAATGATTCGTGACCGATAATCAGGTAATCATCGCCTTCGGGAGCCGCTCCGTATTCCGCCTCGTTGATTTCCTTGTCCGTGGCGTCCACCCCGACCCGGAGCACCCTGACCAGCACGCCTTTGCCGCCAGGGATATCCCCGACTTCCGGCTTGGCCACATCACGGAGATGGACAGAATCCGGTTCGCCCGGGGTTACGGCTATGGCTTTCATCACTAATACCTCACATTGTATTTAAAATTCGAGATTGTCTTAATTCCAATGAATACTTACGAGGGCTTTTACTTATTCTAAAGTAAAAAACAGGCTGTTCAACGCCTCGGAAAACAAGGGGTGGGTAAATATACCTTCCTTGAGTGCGGTATACGGCAGATCCCCCATCATGGCAATCTGCAGCATGGACATAATCTCGCCGCCCTGGCTTCCCAGGATGGCGCAGCCCAGGATCTTCTTCGATTCGGAATCTACCAGTGCCTTCATGAATCCCCGGGTCTCGCCGGTTTCGATGGCTCGGGCTACGTATTCCATGGGAAGTTTCGCCACCCGATAGTCGATATGCTGCGCTTTCGCCTGCTCCTCCGACAGGCCGATTCTCCCCAGCTGGGGATCAATGAATACGGTGTAGGGAACGAGCCGACCCCCGGTTGAAGCGTCTCCGCCTTCCAGAATATTTGTCTGCAAGATCCGGTAATCATCGTATGAAATATGGGTGAACTGGGGTCCGGGGCGCACATCTCCGATGGCGTAAATCCCATCGACATTGGTTTCCAGTTTGTCATCCACAACCACCTGGCCCTTCTTGTTCTGTTCGATCCCGGCGGCATCGAGATGCAAATCGTCCGTATTGGGCACCCGTCCCGCTGCCACCAATACATGGGATCCCTCGATATTCACTTCCTTTTCAGACGAGCTGATGGTGAAGGTTATTTTGCCGCCCGAATCTTTCTGAATATGTGTCACTTCACTGTTCAGGTACACCTCGATTCCATCGTCTCGTAAAATATCCAGTACCTCCCCGGCAACATCCCGGTCTTCGCGGGCGAGCAGCTGATCCCCGCGCTGGACAATGGATACCTTGCTGCCGAATCGCCGGAACATCTGTCCGAATTCTATCCCGATGTAGCCGCCTCCGATAACAATGAGATGATCCGGCAGGTCATTCAATTCCATAATACTGGTGGAATCCAACGGTTCGATGTCCTCGATCCCAGGGATGTTGAGTTTTCTCGGTCTTCCGCCGGTATTGATAAAAATATGGTCTGCAGTCAGACGGCGGGATCCGCTGTTGTGCAGTTCAACTTCTACAGTGTGGGTATCAATAAACCGTCCATGTCCATGGATCAGTTCGATATGTTCAGCATCGGTCAAACGCTGCTCACTGCCCTCACGGAAACTTTCCACCACCCCTTGTTTGCGCTGCCGGACTTCTTCCAGGTTCACCGAGACCGAGGGCACGTGAACTCCGAAATCGCCGGCCCGCCGGGCGAGATAGGCAATCCGGGCGCTGGCCACCATGGTTTTGGTGGGAGTACAGCCGTAATTGATGCAGGTGCCTCCCACATATTTCCGCTCAATGATCCCCGTCTTCCATCCCGCCTGATTCAGTGCCTGAGCCAGCGGCATGCCACCCTGGCCTGTCCCGATGATTATCGCATCATACTCTGCATTATTCTGGACCATTGTTCACCTCAGGTATGTAAATATTCACTAATATCCTTCATAATAACCAACGGATTTTACTATTTAAACAGTGTCACTGTAAAAATTTTGTGTAAAATCGCCCTTCTTCCGTTAGTGCCATGTTTTATCTTAATAATGATAAACACCCATCACCCGGGAAACAGTAAGTGCTATTACGCTTTCCCGGGGATTTCTTCAGTATGGGAGTGTTTCGAAATAAAAAGGCATAATTCTCCATTGGATTTTTCGTATATTTTTCCGAGCAATGCAGCCAATTTTTTTGTGGCTTCATTGTAAGCAGATCTCGATGGAGGGAAATATTGAGTGAATACCGCGTCGCTCAGTTTTGCCAAAGAAAGTGATGGTAAAGGAGTGCGGGGATAGTTCGGACTGGACTCCCGCACGGCGTACTTGCCATAGCAGACAAGATACTCTTTGCGAGAACCGGTCGGCTTCCGCCAGCCCCGGCGGGCGTCCGGGTTACTCCAAGTGGTGGAGCGGTCGCAGGATGGGCATAGTCATACCTGTACCGTTTGATAGCGGCAGTATCGCTCCCGACCGGGCGAGATTCCACGAACCCCCTCACAGGAGAGCAATGAACATTGCATAACAATCTCCTATAAACGGACAACCGGTTCAACCTTTCCATCAGGCACATCACATTTGTCTTTCTACATCTGACACTGTCAAACTAGATTTCGACGTTTTCAGGAGTTATTCGACAGGTTGGTCGAATGAAACAGTACTTCACATTAATCACTTTTTCTAAGTTTTTGAAAACATTTGAGTTCCAACATCATCCCCCTTCAATGGCACATTTATTGAACACTATACCATTGGAATGAAGAGTGCAACAACACCAGAGGGGAGCACAATCAATGGAATGGAAACAGACTCTCTTGAAATATCTGCTGGTGGCTATAGGAGGTATTCTCGCTTTCCTGGCCGGTTTCATGGCAAGTTATCATCTGCCTTCCGTGCTGCAATAAGAATGACCTCTTTTCGGAAAATCCTGCCAGCGGAGTGAAATAGAGGAAGCGGTTCCGGTGATCCTGCAATTCCTGCTGGATTTGCAATGCACGGATATGACCTATTCACCCGGGGATATCTGCCTTGTCCGGACATCCGGCCTGAAAGTTTCGCTTGACTATCCGGGGTTTTGCTTCCATATTCTTATTGTTATTTAACAAAGGAAATTTGCGCAGGGAAGTCCCGTGGAAATCGGGCACAGCCCCGCTACTGTGAACGGCGACGAATGCTGCAATCAGCCACTGTTCCGCAGAGAATGGGAAGGCGCAGCGTGAGGATGACCCGTCAGTCAGGAGACCTGCCAGTTTTCCGAATATATATCCAAATACTTTCGAGGGCGAGGTTTTGGTGAACGATTACTTCACTGCATCAACTGTCCCACCGCGATCGTCCCCGAAAACTTTGCGGGGATCGCGATGCGAAGATTAGTTCTCCTCTTCATTTTCCTTTTGCTATACGGAACGGGCCTTGAAGCCCAGTCAGTCTCCAAAATAGTTGGCGTGGTCAGGGATTCCAGCACGCGACCGATAGGAGATGCCGCGGTAATTGTCAAAGGGATCCAGACCGGAAGTTATACCGATTCCAGAGGTCAATTTGAGATCAGTAACCTGTATGAAGGGCGGTATACCCTCCAGGTAAACCATATCGGCTATCATTCCAAATCCCGGGACATTTCCGTGCCGAAAGAGGGGGCCGTCAGGGTAACCTTCCAACTACGGGAGAAATCGTTTACCGGGGCACCCGTGGTAGTGGAAGGGACCGCTGATAGTCCCAATACCATTATTCTGAGCCGGAGCGAGATCGATGAGAGCGGTGCACAGACCGTAGGAGATCTGTTACAGCAGATACCTGAAGTACTGGTGACGACCACTCCGGGGTCCGGAGGAACAGCTGTACGAATTCGGGGAAGCGATACCGATCAGGTATTGGTTACCCTGAACGGCATTCCCATAAATGATCCCATGACAGGGGAAACAAACCTGGATCTTATCCCCCTCGATTTTATCCGGAAGATCACTGTCAGAACCCGGGGGAGCAGTGCGGAATACGGTTCCGGCGCGTTTGGCGGTGTAATCGCAATCGAAACCGGAATAACCCGGGTGGAACAGGCGAGCCTGACGCTGAGATACGGGAATTATGAACAGCAGATTAGCCCCTCGTTCAGCAGTAATATTGCAGGTCTGGCCCTGTCTCTCTCGCTCCTGGAACGCAGAGAAAGCAACGATTTCCCGTATACCTATGCCCGTCCGGCAGGACAACTAGTGCATCGGCAGCGCCTCAACGCCGATGTGCATCTGCGTTCGATGCAATCATCTTTGCAGTATGAATTCGGGAACCATTTGGTGCGTGTACAGGGCCATGCCATCGATTCGGAGAGGGGGATGCCCGGGAAAGTCTATTATTGGACCCCGTATGCCCGGGCCCGGGATTTTCGGTACGGCATCGATGGAGCCTATCGGTGGAGTACTGGTACCGACCAGATCAACCTGCGGACAAGTTACAAAAATTCCCATGCCGGTTATCAAAATGACCCACCCGCCAACGCTCCGTTAAAATATCGGAAGATCCCGGCATATTCCTCTGCCTATCATCACTCCACTATTTTGAATAACCTGGATTATGCAAAAAGGTTTAATGAGCACCTCCATTGGCAGACGAGCTTACAGTTCCGTAATACCGGATTTTCCCAAACCAATGTTTTGACCAGTTTCGGAGACCCGATTCAATCTGTTCAGCAGAATTTCGGGCTGGCGACTGGTGCAGACCTGCAGATCACTATACCCCATTCTCCCTTCTTCCTGACGAGTTCACCGAGAATTCGATACTCAATGATTGGGGTTACTGGCAATAGTACTTCCCTGCAGTTCCCGTTTCTCAGTCACTCGGAAGATATCGGGATCCATTGGAACGGAAGAATCAGCGGAACAGTGTACGGGAGCCATAATCGATCCTTTCGGATCCCGACATTTGCTGATCTGTTCTATCAGGATTTTCGAGTGTCAGGGAATCCCGATCTCCGACCGGAGCGGTCCCGGGAATTCTCGCTGGGCGTGAGAATATATCTGGACAAGAATTGGCGGAGTGCCCTGCAACTGGAAGGATTCCGGAAATCTGTGCAAGACGAAATTTTTTGGACTCAAAGCTGGCACGGGAGTTTTGTCCCTCACAATACTGACAGTTATATCACCGGAGAGTCCATTCAAGTTGATTTCAGCGGACCAGCAAATATGGTTTCGGGAAGTACATACCTGGAACATCTCACTCCTGTTAATAAGAGCCAGGTGCATCCCACCCATAATAAAATTCTACCGTTCCGGCCGGCATACAGAGGGCAATTCCAGCTGCAGTTGAAAATAACCCCGCTGACCCTCCGGTACATTCACCGGGCTGTTGGAACGCGATTTATCACTAAAGCGAACACCAAAACTGTGTCCCCTTATCAGGTGGGTGAAGTCATGATATTGGCCGATAATTACCAGCCCAAATTTTTGCCGGCGCAATGGTCTTTCACACTTTCCTTCCAAGTGCAGAATGTGTGGAACGCGGAATATCAGGTGGTCAACCGGATGCCGGAGCCCGGACGGACTTTCCGGATTTCCCTGGAGACAGCTTATAAACCGAAGGCTGTAAGCAGAAATTAGAATGGATGGAAAGATTACTGATTACGACTCCTACACCCATATTTCCATTACCACACCCCGGGAAGTGCAATTTGTGAGAAAAATATCATGATCATCGGAAATAACCATTTGGTACTGAAAACGGGATACTTCAATTGAAGACAGACAAAAATCACCGGCATATGATCCGTCGTTTTCGATTCAGTCTTGTCATCATCTACCTGATTGGCGGGCTTACGGCAGGGATCTTATCCGCTGCTTCTGCCATTGCCATGGAATATGATTCATGGAAGCGGATATTGGAAGTGGAGAAGCCCCCTGAACGGATTGCAGCCACTCTCCCCAGTACAACGGAAATCTTATTTGACCTGGGCCTTAATACACGGATAGTGGCTGTTACCTCTCTGACAGGACATCTGGAATATGTGCCCCGGATCAAAAGGATGGCGGATAAAAAGAAAAAGATAGGAAAGTTTAATATTTCCATGGAAACCCTGGTGGAGGCCGCCCCGGACCTTATTGTCCTGGACCGGAGGGCCCAGCCGGAGCTGTTGGCCAGAATCAAACAACAGAAATTTCCGGTATTTCCGGCAGAGTCGGGGAGCCTGGAAGATGTGACTGAAACGATTCTCCAGCTTGGTCAGCTGACCGGCACCCTCAGTCGGGCCAGAACCATAGTCGGGGAGATGATACGCCAGAAATATGTGCTCCAGGAATGGGTCGGAAAACTGGACCACAGAAAGCGGGTTCTCTATGCCGTGAGTGACGGAATATATACCACCGGTGGAAATACGTTTTTGGGGGAGATCCTGCAGCTGGCGGGCCTGGTAAACATCTTCCAGGACATGGACGGATGGAAAAAGGTAAGTGATGAACAGATTATCCAGCGGAATCCGGAATTGATTATCATTCCACAGGAAGCCGGTATGGGGATGCAGACCCTCAAAAACCGCCCCGGATTTCACCGGATAGAGGCTGTGCAGAAGCAAAATATTCTCATTTTGAATACACAGGAAACGTCCAGGCTCAGCCAGCCCGGGACAAGAATTATGGATGGAGCTGTTCGATTGTTTGAAAAGGTGTATGGTATCGCAATACCGATGCAGAAGTAAATCCGGGTATCGGGGAAGCAGAAAGAGATGAAGGATGAAAAGGAAAGGCCGCCGTACGAAAAAGGGAGCAGAAAAGACGGGATCTTAATTCACCATTATGTTTCGAGAAAAGTCCGGTATAATTTTTCTTATTCTTATTGTATTGCTGGTAGTCTCTATAGCTGTGGGAATTATGGCAGGGCCGGTATCCATTCATGTAACACAGATCCTGATCGTGGTAATTGATCACCTGCCGGGACTGAACCTGGCCGGAGTGCACGAAAATGCCAGGACAATAATTACCGAGCTCCGGATTCCCCGGGTATTATTGGGATTTCTTGTTGGAGGAGCCCTCGCTGTGTCCGGGACCATTATGCAGGGGATCTTCCGGAATCCACTGGCGACCCCGTATATCCTGGGTGTAGCCAGCGGGGGGTCAGCCGGGGCCTCCCTGGTAATCCTGCTGGGAGTGGTCACTCCCCTCGCCCTGCCTCTGGGTGCATTGGGAGGGGCTGCTCTGGTAGTGGGGATTGTTTACAGGCTTTCCTGGTCCCGGGGAACAACTTCCACCTATACCCTCATTCTGGCCGGGGTAGCTCTGTCGGCCCTTTGTTCAGCCATTACCACCTTTTTGATCTTCCTGGCGGGACCTTATGAGCAGCATCGGATACTCTTCTGGATAATGGGAGGATTGTGGAAGGCAAGCTGGCCGGTGATTATGGTCCTGTTTCCTCTGATTGGATTCGGCATGGCGGCATCACTATTCTGGGGACGGGATATGAATGCGCTGGCACTCGGCGAAAATACTGCTTTTCACCTGGGAATCAAACCGGAACAGGTGAAAACCCTTTTACTGGGCCTGGCAACCGTTATCACTGCCCTGTCGGTCGCTGTTGCCGGCACCATCGGATTTGTGGGGTTGATTGTGCCTCATATTTTGCGACTGCTGATGGGACCGGATCACCGGAAGTTACTCCTGGCCTCGGTTATCGGCGGAGGCGGGTTTTTGATCGCAGTGGATGCCGTAGCCAGATCCATCATGCCCCCGTCTGAAGTTCCGGTGGGAGTGATTACCGCCTTCTTGGGGGCGCCTTTTTTCCTGTACCTGTTGCGCCGGACACGAACCGGGATGCAGATAGGATGAAAATCACCACCCGGGATTTAACGGCTTTTTACGGAGAGATACCGGCAATCAAATCAGTGGATCTTATGATCAATTCTGGTGAACTGGTTACCCTGCTTGGTCCGAATGGTTCCGGAAAATCAACTCTTCTGAAATGTATGAGCAGAGCGCTCACACCGGATCGGGGGACTGTCTTACTCAATGAACAAAATGTTGCTCATCTGAGTGCCAGAAAACTCGCCACCATTATAGCGGCAGTAGAACAGGAAGTACAGGTTGCGTTCGATTTTACCGTCCGGGAAGTGGTAGAAATGGGGCGATTTCCATATGTTGGCAGGGGGGAATCCGCCGGTACACGAGATAAACAGGCAATTCAATATGCCCTGGAAACAACCGGGATCGCCGAATTGGGATCCAGAAATATTCATGACCTCAGCGGAGGGGAAAAACAGCGAGTTTTTCTGGCACTGGCCCTTGCCCAGGAACCCCGGGTGCTGCTGCTGGATGAGCCTACCTCCGGCCTGGATATCCATTACCAGTTAAAAATAATGGATACCGTACAGCAACTGAGCGCTACAGGCATAACTGTAATTACCTCCATACACGACTTGAATCTGGCCGCCAACTATTCGGACCGGGTGGTGCTGCTGTCCGGTGGCACCGTTGTTAACGTCGGGAGACCGGAACAGGTGTTAACCCGGGAAAATATATTGAAAGTTTTCGGAGTGGATGTGACCATTGAAATCTCCCGGTCAAACGGGAAAATGCATATTTCTCCGGTATGAATCTTCAAGAATATCCGCAGGCATTGCTGGGCGGACTCGGCTTCGAGACCATCATTCCTGTAGCCGGCGCGGGAAGATATTATCATGCCTTCCGCAGGAGAGGTGAGATGTATCCGGTTATTGGTGGACTGGTCGGGGTTATGACGGGAGGCCTGGCAGTGATTTTTTCCTGGGCCCCCGCATGGATTGGAGCCGCTCTCACAATAGGAGGATGGTATGTGATTAGCGGTATTAATCATGTAGACGGACTGGCGGATACCTTTGATGGATTAGCGACACCAGGTGATGCTTCCCGGAAATTGAAAGCCGTGAAAGATGGCCAGGTCGGTGCCGGCGGGCTGACCGCCCTTGTGCTGGTGTTGCTGCTCCTGTACGGCGGGGTAGTAGAGCTGTTCTCCATGGAACTGCCGCGGCACATCTTTTGGGGAATTGTTGCTGCGGAAGTGGTGAGCAAACAGGCAGTACTCACTGCCATGGCCCTTGCCAGAACCTGCCATCCAGGTATGGGGCAGCGGTTTATTCAGCAGGTTTCCGGCTCCAATTTCCTGAAAGGGCTCCTGGTCACCTTGATGCTGACCACTGGGAGCACAGGATGTATCGGAGTCGGCATGGTAGGAGTAACTTTGTTGGTCTCCTATATACTGGTCCGGATCGGAGAGCGAATTATAGGCGGGGTAAACGGAGATATCCTGGGCGCAGTGCACGAGATAGCAAAGCCCCTGGCCCTCATAATCTTCGTAGTGCTGAGTCGGCCCTGATGAGAGGGAGGAAAATTCCACTTCAAATGAACCTCCCTATGAGAGGCATTCTTTTCCAGAGAAAAAGTGCCTCCCTAGTACGCCTTCAAAAATCTGTGTGTGAGGTGCATTTGCATGTCGTCGGGGATCACGGGAGCACAAATGATAATTGAGTCAGTATGGGGCGGGATGGTATGAATCGCATTTACCTGATTCGTCATGGGCAGACGGAGTGGAACAGGCAGAACCGGTACCAGGGATGGAGTAACGTCCCATTAAATGAAACCGGAAAACAGCAGGCCGGTGAGGTAGCGGGGGTATTTGCTGATAACGCTCCGGCTGTGATTTATACATCAGAACTTGTCCGGGCAGAAGAGACCGCCGGGATTATCGGGAATAGGCATAACATCCCGGTGAAAAAAACCGGGAAACTGAATGAACTATCATTCGGGGAATGGGAAGGGCGAACGCATGAAGAAATCGCCCGGAGCTCTCCTTCTGACTGGGAACGGATTTGGAAAAATCCCAGTGATTTCAGGCCACCCGGGGGCGAATCGGTGCAAGAGCTGCACACCAGGGTGGGCAGTATCTGGAAGACTCTTCGTGAGGAATCCGCCTCCCCGGTCATAGTGGTTGCTCACGGTGGAACCCTCCGGACGTTGATTTTGGAAATACTGGGGGCTTCTCTGGACAGTTTCTGGCGAATACAGCTGGATTTCTGCAGCATAAGCCGGGTTGATATTTACGATCACCACTGTATAGTTGCGAGCCTGAATGATACGTCTCATTTAAATATCGGATAAAAAAGGATGCATCTTATTCTCGGAGGAGCCCGGAGCGGGAAGAGTGCCAGAGCGGTGGAACTGGCAAACCCGTATGAGGAGGTGATTTTTCTGGCCACGGGTGTGGCTACAGACCAGGAAATGAAAGAACGAATCGCAAAACATAAACAGGATCGTCCCACCGGCTGGAAGACCATCGAAGAACCGGTTCAGGTCGTTCCAGTGCTGCAGGAGCTGCGGAAGAAGAGGTTCACCGGTGCCGTATTGTTTGACTGCCTCGGATTCTGGATTGGCAATTTAATGGAACAGAACAGTTCGGCTGAGTTTGCGGCTGTGGAAGAGAGGGTGCTGGGAAAGGTGAGTAACGCTCTAGAGGCAATAAGCACGGGAGAATATAGCTTGATTATGGTCTCCAATATCGCCGGTATGGGGTTGGTCCCTTCAACCCGGATTGGCAGAGAATTCCGGGATATATTAGGACGTGCCAATCAGATATGTGCATCTGAAGCGGAAACGGTCACCTTGATGGTGGCCGGACTCCCGGTCCCGTTAAAATAGCCTGGACAATTAAAATTATTTCTCAGTTGCGGTAATAAGCGAGAGAGTGCAGGAACCATGAATACCTTGGAACACCTCATACCTGATATACCCTGCCCGGATACAGAGGCCCGAAGTCAAGCTCGTGAACGCTGGGATTCTTTGGTCAAACCCCGGGGAAGCCTGGGGCAACTGGAAGATCTGGCAGTGCAGATAGCCGGCATAACCGGAGAGCTCGATCCGTCTCTGGAGAGAAAAACCATTGCTCTGTTCGCCGGAGATCACGGGGTGGTTGAGCAAGGTGTCAGTAAATACCCGAAGAGTGTCACCGCCTCGATGATCCGGACCTTCGTCGCCGGCGGTGCAGGGATCAATGTGTTGGCAGAGCAAGCTCAGGCAGAAGTCCGGGTCATAAATATGGGGGTTGATACCGAAGATGTACCGGCTGAGATCCTCGACCGGAGTATCAGAAAAGGGACGCATAATTTTATGATCGGGCCTGCCATGACTCGCCAGGAAGCCTTCCGGTCTCTGGAAACCGGGTACAAATTCGCAGAGATTCTGTATGAGCAGGGAATAAACCTCCTCGGAGTGGGGGATATGGGTATCGGAAATACCACGGCGAGCAGTGCGATTACCGCCTGTCTGACGGGATCTTCGGTCGATCAGATTACAGACAAAGGGACCGGTCTATCGGCGGAGCAGATATCTCACAAATCAAAAGTCATCGAACAGGCGCTGAGGGTGAACCGTCCTGATCCGCAAGATCCCCTGGATGTGTTGAGTAAAGTGGGGGGATTCGAAATTGGCGCTATTGCTGGCTGTCTGATCGGAGGGGCTGCCCATCGTATTCCCACCCTGCTTGACGGATTTATTACTTCGGCTGGTGCCTTAACTGCAGCAGCACTGGTCCCCGAAATCCGGCCCTTTCTCATTGCCGCCCATATCTCAGGGGAGAAAGGCCACCGGGTTGCTCTGAATCATCTGGGACTTTCCCCTCTGCTTGATCTTGCAATGCGGCTTGGGGAAGGGAGCGGCGCCGCTCTCGCCATGCCGGTGGCGGAAACAAGTGTCCGATTATTAAATAATATGGCAACTTTTAAGGAGGCCGGTATATCAGGTGGTGAGTAACAAAAATAAGACAAGAGAATCTGGTGCTCATCATGGTGGAAAGGTCCAGGCGATTGCAGAAGAAATGGGGATCCATCCGGATGCACTGCTCGATTACAGCGCGAATATCAATCCCTATGGACCTCCCGAATGCACCCGGGAGGTAACACAAACCGCGCTCAAAACTTTTCACCGGTATCCGGATGACACCTATCAATCCTTCCGGCAGGCAGTGAAGGATTTTCTTGTTCAATTCCATGGAATTCACCTGGAGCCTTCTACAATAATCCCCGGAAACGGCTCGATTGAACTTATTCGCCTCCTGTTACTTTTCGTTGCCTTTACCCAAAGAGCTCCTTCCGCCCTGATTCCCCAACCCACCTTCAGTGAGTATGCCCATCAGGCGGAATTATTTGGAATCCATGTGGCAAGAATCCCCCACAGCTCACTATTTGAGATGCCAGCAGGGAATTTACGTCATTATGATGTGGTATTTTTTTGTAATCCGAATAATCCGACTGGCCGGTTAAGAAAACGTGACGTGCTGCAGCCGTTGCTGAAGAAGTGCAAAGAAGCCGAAACACTGCTGGTGATGGATGAGGCGTTTATTGAACTGGCAGATCCCCGGGAAAGTATGGTCACCTACGTGACGGACTATCCCAATCTACTAATAATTCGATCGCTGACAAAAATTTTCGCTGTTCCCGGCTTACGAGCCGGGTTTGGCGTTGCCCATTCCCATCTCTCCCGCTGTTTGGATCGATTCCGTCCCCCCTGGAATATGAATACCTGCGCTGCCGTGGCGGGCAGGTTTTTGTTAAGGGAGGAGCGCTTCTTTGTTCAGGAAAGTCTGAAGAAAATAACAGAGGAGCGCGCCTTTTTGGAAGAACATTTGAGCCGACTGGGACTGCCCTGCTATTCCGGAAAAGCGAACTTCATATTGTTTGACACCAGGGCACGGGGAGTTACGGCTGCCGAGCTGGTCGAAAGGATGTTAGAATGGAATATTGTATTACGGGATGCGTCCCTTTTTCACGGCCTGAGTAAGTGGCACGTGCGCACGGCTGTAAAGTCTCGACCGGAGAACGAGCAGCTGCTGGATGGTTTGCAGCAATGTCTGAATAATATGTGAGGGGAACAGAAAACAGGAGTAAAGTACTGGCTTTCTTTTCCGTGCCCGTAGAAGTAATTATTTTGTGTGGAGCGGTGGCTTATGATCTCCTGTTTGGAGAGCCCGGGAAATTATGTCATCCGGTAATCTGGACGGGAAAAGTGGTAAACCGGTTTGTCAACCAATATCAGGGGAAGCCGGTTACCAGGTTGGATGGTGCCGTTTTACTTTTAGGGACTTTGGCGATAATTGCCGGTGGAGGTACAATAATTTTATATCTCGGCTTTTCTATTCATCCTCCGCTTGGGGTTATTTCTGGTATTTTCCTTCTGAAGTCAACCATATCTCTGCGTCTGCTGTTTGAAGAAGTTCGCAGGGTTCAGGAGCAGGTTGAAACAAATATTGAACTGGCCAGAAACCACCTGAGATCGTTGGTCAGCCGGAATCGTGATAATTTAACAAAGGGTGAAATGTGCTCGGCAGCCATAGAATCATTATATGAAAGTTTATTAGACACCTGGATGTCGCCTCTGTTTTATTATGTCATAGGTTCGCAATTTGGTGTGCTGACCGGTATCGGGTTGACGCTTTCGTATAAAGTCGTTAATACGGTTGATTCTATGATTGGTTATCCGGATAAAGAGATCGCAGAACTGGGCTTTGCCGGGGCGCGGGCGGATGATGTGTTGAACTTTCTCCCCGCGAAACTGGTCGCAATTGCTATAGGCGTTGCCGGAGTTTCGTGGAATGCTTTGCGCATCAGCTGGCGTGATGCCCGGGTGCCTGCCAGTCCGAACAGCGGCTGGCCCATGGCGGCCGGTTCAGGATTCCTGAAGGTCCAATTGAGAAAACCCGGATCGTATATTTTGGGACGGGAATATGAACTACCCCTCTCCGTGGATATCGGGAAGGCTCTCCGGAATGCCGCCTTCACTGCCGGATTGATCTTATTAACAGGGATCCTTGTTGTCTGCCTTTAAAATGGAATAAGTAGGATGCTGTTATTGAAAGTAATGATTGCCCGGAGCCGTCGGCTTTTATAGAACAACCGATGAGGCATCGGGCAGGCAGAACTCGTTACAAATATGGACCTTATCTCCCAGAACAGTCATAGGGCGCCTTAAGGTCCGGGCAGTCTGTCGGGTGGTGACGGCTATATCCAGGGCTGACGGCCATGATCAGCTACGCCCGTATAACCATGAGTTGGAAAGCTGTTAGGAGCAACACAAATCATCGGCGGAGGTATTGGAAAAATCGGTAATATCTTTATAATGCACGCAATTTCAGCTGGGAAGTTCAGAGATGACGTCAACATTAGGTGTGATCAAAATCACACGGTTCTTGAGATTCCATTTAATTATTTTTAATATGATTATGTTCATCATAATTTCTAGGCAGATGGAGTAATGAACGATTTGATGTAATCAGTCTGTCTGCTATGACTTCTGAATTACTTAGTGGGTGAGAGTGTTTAGAAAACATGTGTCTGATACAAGGTGGTGAACGTGGTTTCTGTTTAGTACGGAGAGAAGATATAAGCACAATCTATGACGCTATTTGGACGGATATATGTTATATTTTCTTTGCGTTCTTTGTCCCGAAGGTCCGAAGGACTCCTTTGGAGGATCCCGTTGGGGCGACCTTCGCGATCTTTGTCCCGTCGTCAAGGGATCTCTGCGAGGCGTTTTCTAAAGAGACTCAATAAAGAAAAAAATCAACAATATCCTGCCTCCAATTCAGTCCGGGTAGGTCTCTATAGCACAAAGCCCGAAGGGGATACCTCCGGGCTTTGCATTCGGTTCTTTTGTGGTTCGATATCAGCGTTCCACTATTCCAGGTCAAACTGGTAATCCACCCTGGTTGCCGATCCGGCCACCACCTCCACCGATTCACTGACCGTGATGGTGGTATCGTATTCGACACTGGATACCTGTAAGAGATAGGTATCGGCCGGCAGACCGAGTAAGGCGTATCCGCCGTCTTCATCGGTGAAGGTGGCGGTCACCGTATCCTGGTCCACCTGGACCCAGACCTGCACATCCGGCATGGCCGCACCAGTGGTACCAGTGGTGTCCGTAATGGTACCGACGATGTCGCCTGCGGTGGACTTGTTCACCGCCCGTAAGGTGGGCCGGAAGATAAAGCCCTCAAAATCCTGCGGGCCCTCAAAACTGCCCTGGGCAACGAACGATTTGCTCACATCGAAGTCCAGCAATAATTCTGACGTGACTCCGAATTTCACCTGCATTGCCGGCTCGATGAACAGCTTGAGCCCGGTCTGCGCACCGCTCGGGACGGTGAGATCGTAGGTCTGCCCGTCCTTCAATTCGATTCCCGCCTCGGAGATGTATAACCGGATCTGATCATATTCGCCTTCCGGAATTTCGAGATCGGCCAACGTGACCGTCACCCCGTTGCGTAACTCCAGCAGGTCATACGACCGGGATTCGGTGGTCAACGTGATATACGCGCCGTCTGCTGTTTCGCCGGCTTGCCGCGCATCGATGCTGTCAATGGTCACCATGGCCGAGGCCACGGTATCCACGGGAAACGGCGCATCGGTCATTTCCACGGTTAATTTGCCGGTGCCGTCGGACCACTGGATGTCCACGGTGGTTTCATTGGCGGCCACCACTTCCACATTTGCTGTGGCCATGGTATCTTCATGGATGAGAGCCTTGACAGTATAGGTGTCTTCCGGCAGGCCGATCAGGGCATAGGAACCGTCGTCTTCGGTGAACGTGGCGGAGACCACTGAATCCGTTTCTGCCCAGACCTGCACATCAGCCGCGGCGCTCCCGGTGGAATCGGTCACGGATCCGGCAATGCGTCCGGCCGTGGACAGATTCGCCGCCCGCACCACCGGCTTGAACAGAAAGCCGGTAATGCCGGCCGGGGTGTCGATGGCCCCCTCCGGAATGAACGACTTGCTCACGTCCATGTCCAGCAGCAGTTCGGCGGTTAGGCCGCCTTCCACTGTGATGGCGGGATCGATGAACACCTTCAACCCGGTCTGGGCGCCACTGGGCACCATCAGATCGTATTCGGTCCCATCCGTCAGGATGACCTGCGCGGCACTCACATACAACCGGATCAAATCATACGATCCGACCGGAATTTCCAGCTCGGCCAGCGACGCGGTCACCCCATTCTGCAGGTCCAGCAGATTGTACGTGCTCTGCTCGGTGGTCAGGGTGTGGAACGGGTTCTCTGCGTCCTCGGCATCCTGTTCCCGAATATCCACGCTGTCAATGGTCACACTGGCTTCCGCCACCAAATCAATGGGAAACGGGGCATCGGCCAGCAGCACAGAGAGGGTGCCGGTCTCACCGGTCTCCTCTCCGTTTTCTTCAGTCGGCATCTCACAGCTGACCAGGCCTCCGATGAGGAGCAGCAGGGCCACTGCGAAAATAAACCATGTTCTGTGTTGCATACAAACCTCCTTACGTGTTGAGGGGTTATTGGGTTCTCTGAAACACCAGCCTCGTGACCGGCTGGCATCAGTCCTGTGGTATTGTCGACATCTCGCTGTTTTTGTTTAATTTCCCACGTCTGCAGGTCTTCCGATTTGTTCGGGGCATTCGAGTTAAATTCCTCGAACGCTTTCTTTCTCCGTAACCTCATTGGCAATCAGACTCCGTATCTATTTCTTCATTCTTCAGTCTTATGTTTTCAAATTACATGCCAGAAGGGAGATTTTGACCCCAAGATCTTGAAATCATTGGAGTTAACAAGAATGGGTATTCCCGGGGCTGTTCGACCAGATGGGCGAATGGCAAGACTGCGTTGTCGAGTTGTGTGCCGGGGTGCAGGGCAATAAAAACTGTCAAGTTACTGAAAATAATAAAGCTAGAGCGATTCGATCCTCGTGCAGGAAGGCAACGGCTTCTCCGGATGTTTCAGCAGGGACTCAAAGAGGGCTGTGATTGGCATCACATGGAGAGAGTGAGTTGTTTAGAATACGAAAATGCAGGCCAGATCAGCCTGGAGGAGAATCTATTCTGAGTGCGTTTGCTAACCAGACTCCTAATTGTTTCAATCAAATTACTGTTTTATGCATATGCAGGGATTACTTCCCATTACTTTAGATGGAACCTTTGGAAAAGACAACACTGAGAAATGAGTACAGGTTCAGATTGGCTACCGAACGAACAAACCGAATCCGAATTTGGAGTTTTTACATTCACCCACATACGTTAGAGATTCAGATTTTGCTTTACTTGCGAAAGAAGGTTTTGACACCAAGCTTTGCTTCCCTCCTACCCGGCCTGAAATACCTGCGTCTCCGGATGGAAGGCTACCCAGGCGAACCAGTATAACATGATAGCCGGGATTTCATTCCCCTGCCCATCTGTAGCTTTTGCTGACTGATGCTCTGAGTTATAATGGATAATCATCTGCTGACCATTAAGCAAATCCCGGATTTTCCCCGAGGTCTTCTCCAGCTCGGAAAACGGGTAGGCTTTATATTCACCATTGATCTCCACGCCCAGAACCAGTTCTTTCCTGGAATAGCGGTCGTCGGAATTACTCACCGGAAACATGATGTTGTTATCATCTCTGTATTCGGAATAGGGATCGCTGGAGTAGTTGCGGACATACCCGGTTTCAGTCGAAAGAACACGCGTTTCCGGATGCCGGAATCGCCAGTCCTCCCAGGTGGTATGGGTCATGGGAATCTGCTCCAATTCTGTTCCTTTGAGGGGTCCGGACACCGCCTTACTCATAATCTGGGACCAGAGGGATTGGCTCTCGCTGTCATACAGCAGAACATCGTTATTATAGAGCAATCCCGATACTCCGAACGTTCGATTCTTCCCGGCCACATGAGCGTCATACGCCACTCCGCTGCCGCATAACGGACAATACGTCACCACCACCGGATCGTCACCGAACTCATCGTTCACAATCTCGTGCCAGTTCATGATTTTAATCGAATATGCTCTGGCTGCACCTTCCTTCACTATCCCAAGCACCCGGTCATCAGCCTGCAGAAAGTCGGCTTCCCCCGGCTGGACAAACTTCGGATCGTCAATGGCAGGTATCCCGTCCCTGGGCGGACCACCGGACACGATCTCGTCCGCCGGTACCAGCGGCTCCGACAAATCGAACCCGTTCTTTGTTTGTGCAAAAGACCAGTCACCTGCCAGAGAAGCACTAATTATGACACCAATTATTCCAACCACGATTTTGCTGACTCGCACTTCACATCTGTTCTTTTTTGCCATCAACGCTGACACCTCAATACTTCTTTCAACTTATTTGGTTGAATAATAAGCGCTGCTGATGTGAGAACACTGTGAAATATCTTACATTCTCAGCCGGTAAGTATATGGATGTCTCCCGGAAAATGAAGGTGGCCATTAAAACCATAGGGATCATTCAATTGGATGCTGTATCACCCGTATATTCAACAAGCGCGGTAAATACTTCCTCTGAAACCCGAAACACCGTCCCGTGCCGCATCCCGTCAGGTACCTGCAGTTTCTCACATTGTTCCGTCCACTTGTCAAGATCCGACGAGGTAACAACCCCGTACTCGTCCAGACGGTATTTATCAAAATACACGTGCCATATCCCATCGATCTGAATTGCGGTTGGCCCTTCCGCCCAATAGTCTCCGGTAATGGGAGCAGTGGGCGGACCGTACGGTCCTTCCGCTTCCTCACTGAACGCCATCCGGATGTTCTTCTGGGGCGTGAACGGTCTGTTGGTTTCATCCTTCAGGAACATGACATATCGCTCACCGACCTGCTCGATAGTGGCATCGATGACGTTAAATCCATGATCATAAAACAATGCGGTTTCGCTGAACTCCCGGAAATCGGTGGTCCTGGTATAGTAGATTCGATGGTTCCGACCAGGTGCCGGCGGACCTTCATTGCTCTGGTTATCCGTGGCCGGGAATCTCCCCGGGATGGTGGTGGCCCAGAAAATCAGGTATTGCCGGGTCTCTTGGTCGTAGAATAATTCCGGCGCCCAGCAGTTCCGCGCTTCCGGTTCGTGCTCCATCACCGGAATGTATTGCTGCTCGCTCCAATGAATTAGATCCCCGGAACTGGCGTAGCCGATCCCCTTCTCATGCCAGCTCACGGTCCAGACCATGTGGAAGATCCCCTCCGGTCCCCGAACGATACAGGGATCCCGCATGAGTTTGTCCTCGCCCACCTGCGGTCGCAGGAACGATTGATCGTTATTCAATGCCGTCCAGCCAAACCCGTCTTGACTGTAAGCCAGGTGCAGACCGTCCTCGCCGTTTCCCTTGAAATAGGAGAAGAGATAATATGGGGAATCTTCTTTTGTAGTGCAGTATTGCAGGAATACAAAGGAAATGAGAACGAAACCTAACCATTGCAGAAGATGACAGATCCGTGCTCTGTGCATACTACCCTCCGTATTATTTTCCAATCACGCATAAGTTACCACTCATGATATTGCTTGAAACAGTGACCGGCTCCGACCCCATGTCATAAAAATTTCAGGCACACCGGAGACGGTATGGCCAGATTCTTCCCGGTAAACGTCAGAGCTCCGGAGGTATTATCCCTGCGGAAGATGGTGATGGAATCCGAATTCTGGTTGGCAGCCAGCAGATAGTAGCCGGTGGGATCAATGACGAAATTGCGCGGGGTGTTCCCCCGGGTACTCTCGTGCTCGACATAACTCAATTCTCCAGTAGATGGATCTACTGCATAAATCACAATACTGTCGTGCCCACGATTGGACCCGTACAGAAAGCTCCCGTCCGGCGAGATATGAATATCCGCACAGGTGTTAGAATCCCGAAAATCGGGGGGCAATGTCGATACAGTTTGCTCTGCCTTGAGAATCCCTCCCGGCTCATTGTATCCATAGCGAGTTATGGTGGAATTCAACTCATTGATGGCAAACAACCACTTTCCACCGGGATGAAAGGTGATATGTCGCGGACCGGCACCCGGGGAGGTTTTGACAAATGGCTGATCATTCGGTACGAGTGTGCCCCGGGTCCGATCAAGTGCATAGATAAGAATTTTGTCGATTCCGAGATCAGTAGCAAAAACATATCGGTTGGCCGGATCGAAAATAATGCAGTGCGCATGCGGACCCTGCTGCCGCCGCTCATTCACACTCGACCCGGTGTGCTGCACCATGTCTGCCGCCTCTTCCAGACGACCCTCGCTGGTGATGGGAAGAGCCGCCACCGTTCCGCTGGTGTAGTTGGCAACCAGCAGCAATTTATCCTCCTTATCAGTGGTGATGTAGCAGGGTCCCGCCCCTTCGCTGGCCTGTTGATTCAATAAAGTGAGCTCACCGGATCCCCGTGCGATTTCAAAGGCCGCCACTCCTCCGGTTTCCCGGCCCCGGTAGTCAGCCACCTGAATGACCGAATAGAGATATTCTCCGTTCTCTGCGATTGCAAGATAGGAGGGATTTGTTATTCCCGGAGTTTCCCCGACCAGGTCCAGCTCCTCCGTATCATACCGAAACCGGCAGCGATAGATCCCCACACTGTCCCCGGACGTGTAGGTACCCACGTAGAGTAGTTTGCTGGCGGCGCCCGCACAAGACCGGAGGAAACCTCCGTGTAAAAACAATCCCGCAGCTGCCAATCCGGCGTTTAGCAGAAACCGCCGTCGATTTAATCGATGTCCACTCATGTATCGTCCTTTTTTATGATTTCGTATTGTGACGTGGTGTCTTCTCTCGATAAATCAGTGCTGCAGGCTCTCCTTGCCTGCTTTCCACAGACGTTTTTCACCGGATTGAACACTTCAAATGAGATATTTAAGGCTTCAAATGAGATATTTAAGGCTTCAAATACGGCATTCGAAGCTTAAAATGTCGCATTTAACGCTTCATATGCGACAGATAACGTGTGATATGCGATAAATAACGCTTCATTTACGATAACTCACGCGAGAGTATTTCAACTCTGATCAGCCCTTCTCGCTGGTGCCAAACCGTGGGATTATCCGCCCGGTGCGGGGCATGTACCGGCGATAGTCTTCACCGAATTTCGCAAGCATCATGTGCTCCTCCCGCGGAATCCGGTACAGGTAGAGCGGGATCTTCGCCACCAGCATGGCCGCCACGAAAATAAATTATTGACAGGATTGACGGGATTGACAGGATAAAAACAAAAAGATTAAAACAGAAAATTTCCAAAACAAGAGGTGGAGGGATTTCCTCCTCGGTCCACACAGCAGAATGAAGGACCGGTTGATGTTTATATATCCTGTAAATCCCGTTAATCCTGTCAATCCTGTCGCTCCCATCGATCCTGTCTAAAAACACCCCAGCGCCCGGAGAAACCCGCCGTTGCCCTGAAGCTCGGCGGAGGCGGTCCCCCCTTCTGAAGTTCCCGTTCACAAAGCCCAGTTGAATGAAATCCCCACCGGATGCTGAATCCGGAAGTACATCTGATCCCGGGAAATCGCTTTCTGCTCGGCGGCGAACAGCCGCATCCAGTGAGAAAACGCTGCCACTTCTTTCCGGATACAGCTGAGTTTACCGGTCAGAATTGAAAACGGAGAGCGTCACACCAGAAGCAATTATATCCTTCAGAATATTCTTTTATTCGAACCAACCGGAGTCCGGGTATTTCTCTTTAAAATAATCCACCGGATTTTGCATGGTATAGGTGTACTGATCCAGCGCGAGTGATCGATCGTTTACGCTCTCGAATGTTTGTGCTGCCATCACTCTCGGGGCCCTGTCGATGAGAAAATAATGTATACTCGTATTGATGACTTTACTCTCCTGTTCCAGGGGCCACTCGCGGACGATATAGTTCAGTTCCCGATCCGTAATCCGAAATATCTGACGGCCCGCCTCCCACTCAGCTGCCACCCGCATGGTCTGCCCGACACCGATGGTAAACTCCACACCTTTGACGATATACGCCCCCGGAGGGACATTCTGTAACATGAAATACCCGTTCTCGTCCGTAAAGACCCGGTAACCTTCCCGCACCTCTTTGCCATCCTGCATTGATTTCCCCACGACCACAACCTGGATGCCTCTTCTGATTGGGCGATAATAATCATCATAACCGGCATTTTCAATTATGACGGCGCCGACCACTGCAGACATCTCAGGTTGTGGTTCTTCCAGGGTAAATTCCCGGCCCATCCGGGTTGTGCCACAGCTGCCAATAAGAACACCAATCACCATGAAGATGAAGAAATAGCGCAGTTGTTTCATCCTGTACCCCCTTTAACTTAGGCAATTACAGTTTCCCATGTATTCTGCTTCTTTCTTTCTTTCTTGCTTGCTTCCGTCCGTGGATTTTTCCATAATCTGACTGTGGCTCTTCTCAATGATGATGCACTGAAATGTAATTGTACTTCTGAGTCACTGCAACTGAATTTATCCCTGAGAACAGGCATTCCACCCTTAGCATGGAGTTCGTGTTCAGAAATGCAGCGGCGTTCTGAGAGAAACCCGGCCGAAGGGCTGTTTATCAAAACCCTCCGGCATAGAAAAAGATCCCGAAAATGCCTGTTGCACGGAGGAAACATCCGTTTTAAACTATATGCGTTTCACTTCAATAAGAAGAGCCAGGTATGTGGGTAGAATGCAGGGACCGGATATGCAAAAGAAAAAACATTCATGTATTGTATGCTGCCTCACATTTCTCTTTCTCATCGCCTGTGCTTCCGTCCCGATCACCGGACGGAGACAGCTGAACCTGATTCCGCAAACGTCCTTGCTGTCCACCAGTTTCCAGCAGTACGATGACTTCATGGACACGCATAATCCCAGCGATGATCCGGCGCAGGCGCAGATGGTCAGGCGGGTGGGAGAACGCATTCAACGGGCAGTGGAGCGCTACTTCGCTCAGCATAATATATCCCGTCGTCTCCAGGGATATGAGTGGGAATTCAATCTGGTGGAAAGCCAGGAAGTAAATGCCTGGTGTATGCCGGGCGGGAAAGTGGTGATCTATGAGGGAATTCTGCCGATTACCCGGGATGAAGCCGGTCTGGCGGTGGTAATGGGACATGAAATCGCCCATGCCGTGGCCGAACATGGCAATGAACGTATGAGCCAGGCGCTGCTGACCCAGCTGGGCGGACTGGCACTGTCCGAAGCCCTGGAGCAGAAACCGGAGACCACCAGGCAGCTCTGGATGGCCGCCTTCGGGGTTGGCGCGCAGGTGGGTGTACTGCTCCCCTACAGCCGGCTGCACGAAAGCGAGGCGGACCGGCTGGGACTGATCTTCATGGCCAGCGCCGGGTACGACCCGCACCACGCGGTAGACTTCTGGCAGCGGATGGCAGACCAGAAAGGCGGACAGGCACCCCCGGAGTTTCTGAGTACCCACCCATCGGATCAGCAGCGAATCCGGCACATTCGTGAATACATCCCGGAAGCGATGCCGTATTATAACACGTCGGCTGCCGCGGGTATCGAAAGATAACGGAATCCAGAACCGGCTGGGTTTGCAGGGGGACAGTCTGGTGAATGATTTGAAGCACATCCCGCAGGGCATCGACCGGATCGACGACTGGGTTCGCCAGGATTACCAGCGGGCTCAGGCCCAGGCGCGCCTGCCGGATATCTCCGGGCAGAATATCAGCCGGTTCATCTTCGGAGACCGAATCGTCACCCAATTCACAGAATATGTGCAATACGTGGGGATGGCCCGGGAGTATGCCGGCAGACTGCAATCCAAGAAACCGGAGAAGAAGAAACCGCCCCGGATGCGAGGCCAGGATATCCCGTTTTTCAACAGAAATGCCCGGCCCCGGTTCTGGATTCAGCGCATCAGCCTTTCCGGCACCACCGGAAACCGGATCCCGCTGGAAGGCACGGTGACGGACATTGTCAACGATCAACGGTTTATCGGCCGACCCACCGAAATAGATCTGGCCAGCCGGAAACAGGACGGCATTGCCTTCACCCTCCACGGAACATTGAATTATCTGGAGGATGCACCGCGGGAAGACTTCGAATTAAGTTACGCCAACTTCTCGCTCAAAAATGTGAGCCTCTCAAATTCGGCCCTGCTGCCCAATGCCGTCAGCGAGGGCACCGGCGCCATCACATCAGCGCTGTACCTGCAGAGGGATTCGCTGAAGAGTACCATCCGGTTTCAGGCAGATCAGCTGCAGTTCGCCATGCATCAGGATCACGCCCCTCGAAACCAGGTGGAGCGCCTGATTCAATCCATGGTACAGAGCATCCATCACCTGGAATTTCAGGCTGTTCTCGCCGGTGAGCGGAACGATCTCACACTCTCACTCACCTCGAATCTGGATGAGATCTATCAGCGAAACCTGGAATCGACAGTGGTGCGGGAGATCGAACGGGCGCGCCAGGAAATACAGAACCGGATTGATCGGGCAGCGGCAATGCATCGGACCCGCCTGACCAATTTCATCCGGGACAAAGAACAGCAGCTGCAGGCGGAGATTGACCGCTATGAACAGATGGCCCGGCAGCAACTGGATATGCTCGAACAGAAACGGGATGATCTGGAAACAGAACTGCAGGCAAGGGTGCAGGCGGAACTGGACCGCCAGAAATCCAAGCTGAAAGAAGACGCTCTGGATCAACTCCGGAATTTAGTCAAATAGTCAGGACTATCCGGGTGTAGGGTGTTGAGTCTGTTTAGAAAACGCCTCGCCCCGAAGGGATGCTCCGAAGGAGTCTCTTCGAGGCGTTTTCTAAACAGACTCACATAATAAGAATAAGTCAGGTTCAGCATCTTGGATCAGAACCATATTTTCTAAACACTCTCCTGGTGTTGTAAATTGACCGGCCGGATGTCGACAATTCCTTCATTTCTCGGTGACATATCTCAAACAGTCGAAACCCACCAGGATATGGCAAAGGAACATTAAGGATTTTCATCCGAAAAATCCACTCCCCAGGACGTGAGATAACCGGATTGAAAATTCAAATAGAGGCTCTGAGCGGTGGAGGAAACAGTTATGTCACCCATGGTTATTCTGTTGAAATTATAGATCCATTGTTCTTCTTGCACCGGCAAACCGGCTTTCTCAATAATTTCCTGTGGTTCCCCGAGACTGGCTTCCACCTGATCCCGGCTCATACCGATAAAGAAGGTGCCCTCTTCGATAGCTCGCTTAAAAATATTGGGCAGAGCCGGATTCCGGGCAAGATAATTCTGCCGTCGTTGTTCCGTTTTGTCGGTCGGGATCACGGGTGACATACTGACGAGTGACTTATATACCCACCCGTATTCTCCACCGGCCGTAATGTAATACCATTCGCCCTGAGCATCCAGAATTCGGACCGGATCACCGCGTGAAAGCCGGAAAATGATCGCAGACTGCAAAGACGATTCTTCCCGGACATTCAAGGTGACGACGGCAGCCCAACCCCTGCAGTCAAATTTCAAATATGAGCTATAGACCCAGCCTTCACCATCTTCGGATTGAATTTTACTCCATTTGTATTCCCTGGAGAGAACTTCGACAATATCCCCGTACTTGAGAGTCGTGACAGCTGGTGAATACAGTCCGGGATCACTCCGGACATTAAGAGAGTTCGTGATCACCACCGCCGTATTTGCGGCAACCTCCGGAATTTTGGTACCTTCGGAAAAGAGAGTGGAACACGCCAGAAGAACAGCCACAACCGATACCAGTTGATATTTCAACCATCCAAACATTACTCTTGCGTTGCGAAGTGAAATCTGCGCCCGCGTCATGTATTTCCGCTGCTCTCCAGAGGGCAATCTTCGAATTGGCCAGAATTTATCTATGGTTTACATATAAATAAATGTATAGTTCTTTCAGAGGATTTGCTATGAAAAATTTTTGTATTTCCCTGTATGGAGCGCAGAAACAGCAATTATTAAATGCCCTTGCAATAACACTCTATAGTAAACCCGGCATTCATGCCGGGATCGCCAGCAAAGACCGATCCAGACCCTGTTGCAAGGCCTCCTCTGATGCGTTTGCCAGGAGCGTCACATCCTCTGTATGTCCGTATCCATCAGGCTGCATGGCACATTCGTATCAATACCAACGGTAATATCGGGCTCCGGAACCCGGCTGCAGGGTCTCAATGTCCCTGGCCCAATCCTGACGCTCGATGGACTCTCTGGCAATATGGCAGGGAGTCGCAATAAGCAGACCGTATTCGGGGTTTCGGCCGACCACCACACCAGTGCATGATCCCGCGAGGGGTTGAGTCATTAAGGTGCAGGGAAACTGTGTACATTCCGCACGCGAGGACCTGTACATGGCGATCCGGATCAGGAGCGCCAAACAGATCCTTCCGCTCCGTCCCGCACATCCAGTAACGGAAGGAATAGAAACTGAGGCGTCTTAATGGCCATGAAAACAAATGAGATTGTCACATCGCCAATGAGATTTTATCTGTTGATTATGGCTCATTTCTTTCATACAGTATCATTGATAAGTATAAGTAATCTTGTTCTCACCTGAATAGTGTCAGAAGGAATTACAAATGGATTCGTCATCTCACGAGTACCGAACCTCCGGGCATCAATTATCTCGACGCGAATTTTTTCAGCGCAGCCTTGTTGGCATCGGAGGTCTCTCTTTAGCTGGTGGTCTTTTCAGCAGGTGTTCGGTGATACAAAGCACAAAATCTCCCCGCATTGCAAAATTCCAGGTTGATGCAACCCCACCTGTCGGAAGTCCCCTCGCATATGGTACGGCCGAAAGAATTGTTGATCTGCTGAGCAGTCGTGGTGTGGTCATTTTAACTGAGGCATTGCCCGTTGTTCTTGTCTCAGTGGACTGGATTGGGATCAGCAATAGCGGGCATGATGCCTGGAAAATGGCCCTGGCGGAAGCGGCCGGCACCTCCCCCGATCGAGTAGCGGTTCATACGCTGCATCAACACGACACTCCGGGCTGTGATTTCGATTTGGAGCAGATAATGCTTGCCCGGGGCTTACCGTGCAACCGGTTCGATGCCGGTTTCGCCTGGGAGACTATTCGCAACACGGCAGCAGCAGTGCAAGAGTCACTGGGCAATGCACAACCGGTCACGCACCTTGGGACCGGAGAGGCCCGAGTGGAAAAGTTCGCTTCCACCCGGCGGCTGCTTGGCGAAGATGGCAAGGTAAAATACACCAGGTACACAAGCTCAGGAGGGAACCCGGAATTGCGGGAATTTCCGGAAGGGTTGATTGATCCGGATGTCCGTGTCATCAGCTTCTGGAACCGGGAGGATCCGGTGGCGGCTCTCACTTACTACGCCACTCATCCCCAGAGTCATTACCGGGAAGGGGGAGTCAGTTGTGATACGGTTGGCATTGCCCGGCGTATGCGGGAAGAAGAGACCCGCCTCTTTCACCTCCACTTCAACGGAGCCGGGGGGAACATCGGTGCCGGGAAGTACAATGACGGCTCCCATGAGAACAGACCCGTTCTCGCCGGCCGGCTGGCCGAGGGAATAGCGAACGCCTGGAGTGCAATGGAAAAAGTTCCCATCAGCGCGAATGATATCGCCTGGAAAACGATACCGGTCCTGCTCCCGGCAGAAATTCGCGAGGAGGATGTCACCTATTCTGAAGCAGAACTGGTCGCCATGTTCACCGAGGAACCGACCGAACAGCTGGCACGGGAAATCACCTGGGTGCATCGGTGCGAACTGGGTCAAACCATCACCCTGTCTGCGCTGCACATGGGATCGGTCCGTGTGCTCCACATGCCCGGGGAGCTGAATGTGGAATACCAGCTGGCTGCCCGGCAGATGCGGCCGGATCTGTTTGTCTCGATGGCCGCGTATGGTGATCTGGGGCCCGGCTATATCTGTACCAGGGCTTCCTATCCGAAAGGAGGGTACGAGGCCAGCAGAGTGTCCCGGGTCTCTCCCGGAGTCGAGGAAGTGTTAACCTCCGGTATGCGCTATTTGCTGGACGCCGAAGAATCACCGGTCATGCCCTCGGATTTTACCATGAAAAAACAGCTGCTCAGCTGAGGCGAAAAACCGTAAATAACCGAATGATTTAAAATAATCATGACTATTAAGTCAACTCAGGAAAACCATTAAAACGGTTCAATGGAGGGACTGTTTTCCCGGAACCCCCGGGATGTCCCGTAAGGGATCCCGTTGGGAAATCCCGGGGTGAAGAAGAAAAAGACCTGAGCTTGCACCGTTCCGGGAATTGGACTGAGTAGATTTAATAGTCATAAAGATAACTTATATGAATTAAAGGAGGATATTTTGATTCCTTTAAATACTCCGGATCAACCGGCCGCACTCGGCGGAACGCCCGTCCGTACCAAAGGTTGGCCTCACTGGCCTGTATGGAATCCCGAAACCGATGAACAACGCATCGTAGAAGTGCTCCGCAGCGGGGTCTGGTCCCGTGCAGACGTGGTGGCAGAATTCGAGGCGCAATGGGCGGAGAAAATCGGGACCAAACGGGCCCTGGCGACCACCAACGGCACCCATGCTTTGATTATGGCACTGAAGACATTGGGAGTGGATGCGGGAGATGAGGTACTGGTGACTCCCTATACCTTTATTGCCACCATCGACGCGATTATCCGGTGTAATGCCATGCCCATATTCGTCGATATCGACCTGAAGACGCTCCAGATGGAGCCGGATAAAATCGAACAGAAAATCACCCCGCATACCAGAGTGATTTTGCCCGTGCACATCTACGGACTGCCCGCTGATATGGAACGGATTATGGCCATCGCCGGAAAGCACAATTTATACGTGGTGGAAGACGCCTGTCAGGCCTGGCTCGCGGAAATCAATCACAGGAAAGTCGGCTCCTTCGGTGAACTGGGCTGCTTCAGCTTCCAGAACTCCAAGCATCTGCCCATCGGCGAAGGCGGTGCCCTGGTCGGCGACGACGACGCAATGATGGACCGGGCGTTCTCGCTCCATAATTTCGGTCGTCCCTACGGAGCGATGACCACCGAGGTCTCCGGATCCTATGTGCTTTCCGGTTCCAAGTGCAGATTGACCGAATACCAGGCCGCCATCGGATTGGCACAGATGGAGCGCCTGGAAGAACAGACCACCATCCGCAACCGGAATGCCGATTACCTGCGATCGCTTCTCAATGAGATCCCCGGAATTTCACCGCATCGCCTGTACCCGAACGTCACCCGGGCCGCCTATCACGGATTCCCGCTTTTATATAACAAGGAACATTTCCAGGGACTCTCCAGAAGCAAGTTCATCTCAGCACTGCGGGACGAGGGGATCCCCTGTGGAAGCGGATACAGCCCGCAAAATAGAGATATGGATTATCTGAAAGAGATGCTGAATTCCAGAGGATACCGGCACTGGTACCCCGAAGAGAAACTCGACTATGATCGCTATGTGGCCGAGAACCAGTGTCCTGCCAACGACAAACTTTGTGCCGAGGTAGTCCGGTTCGGCCAGAATCTGTTACTGGGCACGAAAGCAGACATGGATGATATTGCGGAAGCAATTGACAAAATCCGGATCAATGCCTCGGAACTGGTTCAGTCATAAGGCCCTATGTCTATTACGAAGAAATTCCTGAAGTATCGAGGAGATTGACTCATGCGTAAACATATTCTCTCAAGACGAGAGTTTTTAAAACAGAGTTCATTAACCGGCCTGGGAACCGCCCTCACGCTGGGGGCGACATCATCTCTGTATGCCAAATTGATCAAAGATGCGGAAACACCGGCACTGCTGGGCGGCCAACCGGTCCGCACCGAAGGGTGGCCTGAGTGGCCCATGTGGAATCCCGCTAGGGATGAGGAGCGGGTTCTCGAGGTCCTGCGGAGCGGCGTGTGGTCCCGGGCGCATGTGGTAGAGGAATTCGAGGAAAAATGGGCGCAGGTCATCGGGACCAAACGGTGTCTGGGCACCACCAACGGCACCCATGCCCTGATCACCTCGCTGCATGTGCTCGGAATCGGGGCCGGGGATGAAGTGCTGGTCCCACCCTACACGTTTGTGGCGACTGTGGCGGCTATCCTGCAGAATAATGCAATGCCCGTTTTCGTGGATGTGGATCGGGAAACGTTCCAGATTGATCCCGAGAAACTGGAAGACAAAATCACGGAGAATACCCGGGCTATTCTCCCCGTCCATATTCTCGGGCTACCCGCCGATATGCCCGCCATCAATGCTGTTGCGAAAAAACACGATCTGGTGGTCGTCGAAGACGCCTGCCAGGCGTGGCTCGCGGAGATCAACCATCAGCGGGTGGGATCGTTCGGTGACCTTGGCTGCTTCAGCTTCCAGAATTCCAAAAATATTCCCATCGGAGAAAGTGGCGCCATTGTTGGCGATGATGACCACATCATGGATCAGGCATACTCATTTCACAATTTCGGGCGCCCCCACGGATCGGTCACCGGCAACGGCTATGTGATGGCCGGGACGAAATGCCGCATGGCGGAATACCAGGCTGCCATCGGACTCGCCCAACTCCAGCGTCTGGAAGAACAAACGAAAACCCGGAATGAAAATGCCGCTTACCTGACATCACTGATCAAAGATATCCCGGGTATCCTCCCGCACAGATTATATGAAGGCGTCACCAAGGCAGCGTATCACCTTTATCCCTTCAGATATGATCCGGATGGTTTCAGTGGTCTTCCCAGAGATAAGTTCCTCTCCGCCTTGCGGAAGGAAGGCATCCCCTGCTCGGGCGGGTATACGCCGCTCAATACCATGCCCTATCTCGCAGATGCCTTCAAATCGAGAGCGTTTCAAAAGACATATCCCGCCAGCCAGCTGGACTTTGAGAACTACAAGCAACAGAACCGCTGCCCCGAAAACGATCAGCTGACCAAAGAAGCGGTCTGGCTGTTCCAGAACATGCTGCTGGGAACCCGAAGCGACATGGATGATATCGCCGCAGCCATCAGCAAAATCCATCAGCACGCCGGTGACCTGGTTTGATCTAAGTAAAAGAATAGCACGCAGATGGACACGGAAACAAGGGATTTGCACTGATAAAGACGGAAAATAGTTAAGAGTAAAGAGGGCAAACGGCGAACGCATGCGTGACGGAACGGAAGGCGCATTACCGAGTGATATTTCTTCACTTCTCTATTCTATAATTCGTGGTCTCCGGCGTTATCTTCACCCTCTGCCAACTGCTTGCTGCCAACTGTTGATGATCGGCGGGGCCGGGAGGAGCGGCCACTCTTTACTCTTTCCTCTTTACTCTTAACTTTTCTTTTAATATTTATCTGTGGTAATCTGCACAATCTGCGTCGTCTGTGTGCTATTTCTCCCCAGAGAACGGATCCGGGATCTTCACCAGATCCTCGATCACCTTCCCGTTATGTTCGAACCGGGCCAGGGTATACACATTGCCATTAGGCCCGATGGTAATGGAGTTCACATAGGTGGGTCTTGTGCCGTCGGTATAGAAGATGCGACCGTGATCAACGTATTTCTGACGGGGAATGTTATAGGTGATTAAGTGCAGGTTCTCCAGTCCCCGGGCGGCTCCCATGGCAATGTGCTCCTTCCCCTTAACCCGCTGACCGTCGATATAGATTGGGCCGCCGGTGAGATAATACAGAGTCTGACCATCCGGTCCCAGTCCAAAGGTACCACAATCCACAGAGTATAATCAGGAGATTTTATGAGCCGACTCGCCCTCTTCCCGGTTCCCTTTGTTCCCTGCTGCGGCGGCTAACGGCATGCTCATAAGGGGTTTTACCTCTCTGTCCTGACAGGAACCCGGTCGCCCAATCCATCCGATGGGTAATTCAGCACGTTAGAATCGGGTCCGCACCCCGGAGAAGAGGTCCTTGTGGGGGCAATTTCCGGCTACAGAGAATCGATTGATCCTGCTGCTCAATTCTATCTCCAACATACATACCCATGATCCGAAGGAATAGGTGGAATCCTCCCGGATCAGCCATTTCCAGCCGCCGTACAAATGGAGTTTGAAGTACAGGGCCGAGTCGAAAAAAGCAATGCGGCTCGACCACCGCCCGTGGCGGGGTCCCGAGCCATAATCGAAAATTCTTTGCAGAGAATCATCCTCCGGGATATACATGTATAAGGCAATTCGTCTGAAGATACTCAGGGAACTGTCCAGGACCTTTTCATTCCGCCAGGCTGTGGAGTAGGAAATGAAGGCCACTTTCGAATGATCCGGATTCCATCGGGCGCCCCGGCAAATGGTATTATCCAGATGAACTTCCGTTGAATAGAAAGCGCAGGATTCTAACAACCCTAGCAAACTTACTAGCAGGAACAACGGAAAATATCGGAACTGTTTGGCGCTCATCATAATTTTTTTATTCCGCGGGTGTTTATAACCCGGGGAACAGATACAACCGGTCAAACTTTACTACAGATAGTATATTGGTGGATAAATACTTTCTGAACACAGAAACCATCCGTTGTCATTTTTTCATTTCGTCCCAAGGTGATTTCTTCGGGGAAGGGATTTTGCCGGGATGGTCTCTGTATTCTTTGCCCCGAAGGTCCCTGCCGAAGGCATCCCTGTGGGGAAAGCCACCTTTGGAAGACCTTTTCAAGGCGATCTCCGATATGGCATAACACTTTATTTTTGTTTGTATTTATCAGGTAACAGGCCGTGGTGAATAACCGGATTTATCCGGAGGCGTGGTATGTATTGTCCTTGAGATCACTTACACATCTTAATAATATTGGACACATGATTGACCATCAGAATTAACAAAATCGGACCAACCAGGCATATACCCCGCTTTATTTATGTTATTATATTATTATCATTGCATATATGGTGCGTTTATTTCACCCAATACCTCTTCAGTCCCGTCTGCGATGTGCTATGCACGATTTGCCTGAACTTTAGTGAGTTGAGAACACGTAGAATTATTTGAGTATGGCGACGATCCGGAACGCAGAAAACACAGTGCAACGTATTACAGAACTTATGGGCTGAAATGTGTTATCAACCCGGAGCTGGTTCAGAACAGTCAATGGCTTTGAGACTTACAAATCCAATCTGAACAAAGGAGGAATAATGATGAAGCTCAAACACCTCTTGATCATCAATGCTGTCATCGCGGTAGCTTATGGTCTTGGCGAACTGCTGGTGCCGGCGACCATGTTCTCTATGCATGGCATCGCTAATAATCCGAGTGCGAGTCTGTTAGGCCGGTACTTTGGGAGTGCGAACATCGGCATTGGGATGTTGGCCTGGTTTGCCCGAAACGTTGCAGATCCTGAAGCCCAGTGGGCTATCATCCTCGCCTTTTTGATCTACCATATCATTGGTTTTATTGTATCCGTTAGTGGTACCGTTTCAGGTATAATGAGCATTATGGGTTTGGTCCCAGTCGGAATATTCCTCATTTTAGCACTTGGCTACGCCTATTTTCTGTTCCGGCGCCCACAACCTGCTGCTTAGCTGCATCCAGACACTACGGGTCATTCGATTGACTGATTCTATGGCTATTTCAGGTTATATAAACCCCGTTGTGTGAAATGGGCTGAGCCTCACCAGAGAAAACGCCGGAATGGACTGTCATTCTAAGCATGAGCACTCCAAGGGAGTCCCTCCGGTGAAGAATCCCCTCCGTGAGCAGGTCCTTTTCGAAGCAGATTCTTTCCCAGGGGGATACCTTCGGCGCACTTTTTTCAGAATGACAGTGTTGGCGTTTTTTCTGGCCACGCGGGCCCATTGGGTACATTGAAAAATACTATTTCACATTACGGATTTAATACAATAAAACGTTATCAGAGATAGTGCTCTCCTGTATGTATTTCCATAAATACGGAGCATTACCATGGATACCTCACACCTGCCTCAGGATCAATTTATTAACGTGAGCTCTGCTTAAGTTTGACACCGGCAATGCCAAAAACACCCGCTATTAAAGGGTTTTCGCC
>CAYPST010000035.1:30100-36185 GCA_964413425.1 uncultured bacterium | reverse complement strand
GGGAGTGCGCATCTGAAGTGTTGCGTTCCATACTAAGGTAATTTAATAGTCGTATAACTGTATTCGACAATAAGCATTATGCCAGGAACCTGCATTGTATCATCACTCATTAGTTTGATTTATCAAGACATCAACCGCCTTCAGGTAGGACTGCAGCCCTTTCCCTTTTATCTGAGCAATACAGACATCTCTGGTGACGGAAATCTTTCGAAAATCCTCCCGGGATTCGATATCCGAGAGATGCACTTCCACGCAGGGAATTTCAATCGCTTCGATGGCATCCCGTAAAGCATAACTGTAATGGGTCAGAGCGCCGGGATTGATGACAATGCCGTCCGCCCAATGCCGTTGTTCATGCAGAAAATCGATGAGTGCTCCTTCGTGGTTGGATTGAAAGATTTTAATAAAATGATTCCGTCCGGCATACTCTCTGATCCGGTCATTCAGCGTTTGCAATGTTTGGGTTCCGTACTGTTCGGGGTTCCGTTCCCCCAGGAGGTTTAAATTTGGTCCGTGGACCACGGCGATGTTCATTCTGTGAATTCTCCTGACTCTGAATGCTCATAAATAAACTCCCCGGCAAACTGAATGGCCTTCATCACCACATGTTTTCCAACATCAGTGGAGATAGTCGGTTGGCCGAAATCCTCTAATAACACCCAATGCACTGTATCCAGTATCTTTTTCTTGTCATAAAAGATAGCGGAATAGAGGTCCTCTGCGTTCACGTCAAATGAGGGAATTTGAAAGCGCATATTCCGCATCAATTCCAGCGCGGATTCAAATTTCGACGGTGGCAATAATCCCGTTTCAGTGGAAATATACAACGCGGCGATCATGCCATAATACACAGCTTCCCCGTGATTCAGCACGCCGTAGTCGGTGATTTTTTCAAGGGCGTGCCCCAATGTGTGTCCGAAATTCAAGTATCGCCGGATGCCGCCTTCTTTGAAATCCTCGTTGACAATCCGGAGTTTTTCTTCCACACTCAGTCGAACCACTTGATGTATATTTTCCAGCACGGCATCAAATCCGCTTTGCAGGATCTCCAAAATCTCGCCGTTCCCGATAAACCCATATTTGATCACTTCACCCATCCCGGTATTCCATTCCCGGTCCGGCAGCGAAGATAACGTATTAATATCCATACATATGACCATGGGATTATAGAACGCCCCCACCAGGTTTTTCCCCGCGCGCAGATTTACGCCCACTTTCCCGCCTATACTGCTGTCGACCTGGGCTAACAGCGTGGTGGGGATGTGGACAAGCGGGAGACCACGCAGATAACTGGCGGCGAAGAACCCGGCGAGATCACCGACGACACCGCCGCCCAGAGCAAATACTGGAGACCGTCTGTCCAACCCCGTTTCCGAGAATTCATCATAGAGTTCACCTAACACTTGAAGGGATTTCGAGGCCTCTCCGGGCTGGATAACCCTGACATGAGGTACAAAATTGTTCTCAGTTAAACTATTTTCTATCTCCTCCCGATAAAGCACATCGACATTTTTGTCGGTGATAATTACTGCATTTTTCGAGAGATTCTGCTGTGGCACTAATCCCGGAATAGATGCCAGTATTCCATCATCGATATAGACGGGATACGGTGCAACACTGGCTGATGAGGAGGTATTTATTGCCCGGAGAAAATGTGGTTTTTCCTCAGGTTTAATTTTTTCGATAATCGATTGAGCTATTTGCTCCGGAGATTCTTCCGTGAGGTTCAGTATCAAATCAGCAGTGCGATAATTCTCCCCTCGTGCCTGTAACAACCTTTTCAGTGTCTCATTTATTTCCTGTGCCGAATTTAATCCATTCAGGAGGGGACGATTTTCGGAGTCAACCAACCGTTTCGCTGCGACCTCCGGTGTGACATTCAGCCACACCAGGTAACCATGATTCAGGATAGACTCACGGTTTTCTTCCCGTTCAAGCGCTCCCCCTCCAAGCGCGATTACGGTCCTTTGAGTTGAAGCCAGCGTTTGAATAACCCGGCCTTCCAGCGCACGGAATCCCTCTTCACCCTCCGATTCAAAAATCCCGGGGATGGACTTTCCGGCTTTGCTTTCGATAATTAAATCAGCATCCAGAAACGTCCAGCCCAGACGTGAAGCCACGCGTTTTCCCACCGAAGATTTCCCGGCTCCCATGATGCCGGCAAGGTATATGTTCGTCTTTTGTGTGTCGAGGGTCATGTAAGGATTTATTACCGGAATTGTGCTTCTTCCTGCCGAAGCAGTTGTCGAACCTCATTGAGTTCAAGTTTTTCTTCAATCGGTTCATCCAGCCAGAATTCCATGGAGGAGATCCCCTGGTAAATAAGCATGTCCAGTCCGTCCGCACTCTGCCAGCCGGCGGCAGAAAATTGTTCAACTACTTGTTGATGTGCTGCCGAATACACCAGATCATAATAATATTTCTGTTGTGTCGTTACTTTGGGGAGGGAAGCCGTATCGAATATCTTATGTGCTTGCGGCGGAAGTGTACTGATAAATAGGTCCACCGTATGTAATGTATCGGTTAAGGTAGTTGCTGTAAGCTCCTGTATATCAATAGAGTGCCCCTCTCCCACCAAATTGACCAACTCTGTCGCATGACTGACGGTTCTGTTCAGGAGGATAATCCCGACCGGCTCCATTTGAAGCACACCCAGCAATACCGCACGCGCGGCACCTCCTGCTCCGGCAATTCCAACAGTGCCTGCGGATTTCTTCTGAAGTAATTCTTGAAGTGAGCGACAGAACCCGTCCTTATCCGTATTGTGCCCTATGAGTGTACCATTAATTGCCTTCACCGTATTCACCGCCCCGATTCGTTCTGCAGCAGAAGTGAGCGCATCGGTATACTCTTTGATTGTCGTTTTCCAGGGGGCGGTGATGTTCAGGCCATTCAGCCTGCTTAATCGCAGCCGTTCAATCACCTCTTCAAGTGCCGCTTTATCCCGGACCAGGATTCTCCCATATTCACCCGGAACCTTCAGGGTTTGCATGAAGTACTGATGAAGCGCCGGAGAAAGCGAATGGGCTATAGGATCTCCGATGACAGCAAAATGGAGCATACTGTTCACTCTCCCATTATGGTTTGCAATGTTTCCCAGAATTCCGGGTACGAGACTGATGCCATTTCGTGCCCTTCGATTGAGGATTTTGAATTCGCCCCGAGAGCGGCAACGGCAAAGGCCATGGCAATCCGGTGGTCACCAAACGAATCCAGGGTCGTGCCTTCGACAGAATCTCCATCCGAGACGGCCAGTCCGTCCGGATATTCCTGCACCTTTACTCCCATTGCCCGCAGGTTGGTCACGGTCGCTTCAATGCGATCAGTCTCTTTCACTCGTAATTCTCCGGCTTCCCTGATGACAGTGTCCCCATCTGCAAAAGCTCCGATGACCGCAATCAGCGGCAGTTCATCGATCAGGGCAGGGATCTCCTCTTTCTGAAACTGCTTGCCACGCAGTTGTTTCTGGTTCACCGTGATGTTCCCGCGTGGCTCAATGGTCGAATCCTGAATGTCGATGGACACTTCCGCTCCCATTTCCTTCAACACCCGGTAAAATGCAATGCGCTCAGGACTGAGGTTGACGTCACGAATCCGGCAGCGTGATCCCGGAATAATCGCTGCCGCTGCCGCCCAATATGCTCCTGATGAGGGATCGCCGGGCACTGTCAGTTCAAAAGGTGCCAGGGGATGTTCCAACTTTCCGACGGTGATTTTTTTGCCATCGAGACGCACCGGCGCCCCAAATTTATTGAGCATAACTTCTGTGTGTCGACGCGATAACACCTTTTCATGAATCACAGTCTCGCCCATCTCAACCTGCAGTCCCGCCAGGATAATGGCAGATTTCACCTGCGCACTGGCCACCGGCATGGGATATTCGATGCCGTGAAGTTCGGAGGGCTGGATAGTCAGCGGAGCGGTTTCTTGTGTTTCCGATACTATCCGGGCACCCATTGCAGAGAGCGGCCGGATAATTCGCCCCATCGGTCGCCGACGGATGGACTCGTCTCCGGTTAACACACTGCGAAATGGCCGGCCGGTCAGGAGTCCCGCCAGCAAACGAATGGTGGTTCCGGAATTGCCCACATCCAGTGGTTCATCAGACTCTTTAAGATCATCAAGTCCTCCCGACGAGACCTTCACCGGATCACCGGATTCGATACGAACACCCATCTGCTGCAGCACCCGGGCAGTGGACCACACATCGACTCCGGTCCCGAGATGTGATATCGTGCTGGTCCCGTCGGCCAGTGCAGCAAAGATGAGTGACCGGTGTGAGATGGACTTATCCCCGGGAACTGTCACACTGATATCAACCGGATTTGTTGCAGGCCTGACCTGGATCATTCTTTCCCGCTAATTCTCTCCACACATGCATTTTCATTCCATTGAAAGGATCTGAAGTTACAATAATTTCCCCGGTGATTCCAATGATGGATTTGCCCCCGGAATCGTACACGTTCCTGTCACTCAGCTATACATAAGCACTGGACAATTTTGATTGAATCTCCGAGAACTGATATTTTCCGGAAGACAAATCGAGTGCGTGATTGGTGGAATTTTATTTTTTGTGAGCGGAATATCGCTCCTGCGGCAGGGCCGAGACCAGTTCGGAAAGGTACTCCTGTGTCGCCTTTACGGGTTCAGAGCTCGATTCAATTCGCTTGAGTAATGCGGAGCCCACTACGACACCATCCGCTAACGAAGCCATCTGCCGGACATCCTGGGGAGTGGAGATTCCGAAGCCCACCACGAAAGGCGTGTCGGTATACCTGCGTAAATTACCTAAATATTCCGATATCCTGTCATTCCTGTTAAGCGCCGAACCTGTCACTCCCAGAATGGAGACCGCGTACAACAAATCACCGGCAATGGCTCCCACTCTGGCAATACGCTCCGGTTTCGTATTCGGGGCGACCAGCAGTACCGGGCTCATCTCATGGGATTTAATCATCTCGAAGATATCTGATCCCTCTTCAGGGGGTAAATCGGGCAATATGAGTCCGTTGACCCCGGCTTCCTGCGCATCTTGCAGAAACGATTCCAGGCCATACCGGTATATGGGATTCAGATAGCCCATGAGCACAATCGGGAGCTGTGAGGCCTCCCGGATGTCCCGGACCATCCGGAGGATGATTTCCAGATTCACGCCGTTCCGGATGGCGATCTGGCTGGACTGCTGAATCACCGGACCATCCGCCAGCGGATCGGAAAACGGCATCCCGATTTCCACCAGATGCACACCGGCACGCTCAGCTGCGAGAACTAACTCCACCGTACTTTCGAGCGTCGGATAGCCTGCCGTGAGAAACGGCACGAATTTTTTCCCTGGTCTGTGAAAAAGTTCTGCTATCGGTCTCATTCGAGTGTTCTCCCGAGATATTCTGCGACTGTTTCCACATCTTTATCACCTCGACCGGACAGACAGAGGATCACCTGCGCTCCCTGCGGCAGATCAATCAGTTGCTGCTGGAGCACCGCGAGTGCATGGGCCGATTCCAGTGCCGGGATGATTCCCTCCTTTCCGGACAGCCACTGAAAGGCGGCCACCGCCTGATCATCGGTGATATGAAGATATTGTACCCGATCAATGGATTTCAGATAGCTGTGTTCGGGCCCCACCCCCGGGTAGTCCAATCCGGCGCTGATGGAATGGGGCAGCTGCACCTGGCCGTAACTGTCGTGCAACAAAATCGAAGCGGCGCCATGAAATATTCCCGGAGAGCCTCTGGCCAGGGTGGCGGCATGTTTATCCGTCTCAACGCCGTGCCCGGACGCCTCCACTCCGTACATCGCCACATTTGTATCCAGAAAAGGGTAAAACAAACCAATGGCATTACTGCCGCCTCCCACACACGCGATAAGGGCATCAGGCAACGCGCCGGCGATCTCATGGAATTGTTGTCTCGTTTCTTCACCGATGACGCACTGAAAATCCCGCACCATCATCGGATACGGATGCGGACCCACCACAGATCCGATAATATAATGGGTGTGCTCCACATGACTGACCCAGTCCCGGATAGCTTCATTGGTAGCATCTTTTAATGTTTTACTCCCGGAACTGACGGGCCGGACTTCA
>CAYPST010000035.1:0-30090 GCA_964413425.1 uncultured bacterium | reverse complement strand
CCATGCGAAATACGTTCAGCCTCTGGCGTCGAATATCCTCCTCCCCCATGTAGACCACACATTCCATTCCGAACTTCGCCGCCACCGTTGCTGTGGCCACCCCGTGCTGCCCGGCGCCAGTCTCGGCGATAATTCTGGTCTTCCCCATTCTCCGGGCCAGGAGGATCTGACCAAGGGTATTGTTGATTTTATGCGCCCCGGTGTGGTTCAAATCCTCCCGCTTCAGATAGATGTGTATCCCGAGCTGCTCACTGAGATTCGGTGCATAGGTTAATGGTGATGGCCGACCGCTGTAATTTTTATTCAGCGCATCTAGTTCTGCAATGAACTCCGGATCATCTTTCAGTTCGGTGTAGACCGACTCCAGCTCTTGCAGCGCCGGAATGAGGGTTTCGGGCACATATTTACCTCCGAACTGCCCGTAATGCCCCCCGGCATCGGGTTCCTGATACGTCACCGGTTTTTGCCTGCTGTTATTCAGAAAGATCGTTGACCTGGTGTACTTCATTTCTTTCACGGCTTGGAAAAACTCCTTCATCTTGACATGGTTCTTCACACCCGGGCGATCCTCTACTCCGCTGCTCACATCCACCGCATCCGGCAATACCGTCCGGACTGCCTCCTGAATGTTCCGTGCGTTTAATCCCCCGGCGAGTATTATTGGACGAGAGAACGTGCGATTTTGCAGATAGCGCCATTGGAATGACTGGCCTGTGCCCCCTTGCTGCCCCTTGACATACGCATCAAACAGATATCCCTCGACATCATACTCCTGTAGTTGAGGAATACCTGAATCGTCTTGAATCCGAAACGCCTTTATCACCGGGATTGCGATCTGCCTGCAGAAATCAGCGGACTCGGCGCCATGCAGTTGCACATAATCCAATCCCACCACCTGAATCGCCTGTTGGATGCGCGACAGACGTTCGTTGACGAAGACCCCAACTTTTTTCACATCACTGTTCAGTTGAGCCGCAATATCTCCTGCCTTTTCATATGTGAGATAACGTGGGCTTCCGGGATAAAATATGAAGCCGATGGCCGCCACACCTAATGCCTCCGCGTACAGGGCGTCCTCTGTTCGGGTGATCCCGCAAACCTTAACCGAAATCATATGCTGTCCCCTGCCGTTCGACTGCATTCAGGAAAGTTCTGAGCGTTTCCCCGGGTGTACCGTGCTGCATAAACCCCGTTCCAATTAAGGCTGCGTTATAACCGGTCTGTTCTGCGTTCACGAGTTGCTCGGGAGTGAGAATACCGGACTCTGCGACAGCAAGGCATTTTTCGGGAATCGCCGCGCGCTTTTCGAGCATCCCCTGAAAATCAACTTCCATGGAAGCCAGATTACGAGCATTGATGCCGGCAATTACCGGCTGCAAATCTCTGAGGAAACGGAGACTCTCATTGGTATATGATTCCACAAGCACATGCAGTCCCAGTTCCGTAGCCAGTTCATATAATTTCCGGAGGTGTTCAAATTCGAGGGCTTCCAGAATCAACAGGATCGCATCGGCACCCTCTGCAAAGGATTCCCGCACCTGGTACTCGCTGATAATAAAATCCTTCCTCAGCACCGGGAGATCGATTTCAGACCGGATAGTTCGCAGAAAACGAAGGTTGCCGCCGAAGTAGTGCTGATCCGTCAGCACTGAGATCGCCGCTGCCCCGTTTTCCTGGTAGGAGCAGGCCACCTCTGCCGGATTTAAATCGAGGAACAGGTTGCCGCCGGATGGTGATTTCCGCTTAATCTCTGCGATGACGCTAATCCGCTCTCTGCTAAGTGCTCCGGCGAAATCCCGGATTGCATCGGTTCGTTTGTTGAACGAATCCATCGGTCTGGTTCGCCGCAGATATTCCAGTTCTTTCCGTTTCGTTTCCAGAATGTTCTGTAATACGCTCATCATGCCTTCGCCAGATTTTCGAGCACCTTCTTCGCCGCACCACTGTCAATGGACTCCTCGGCAATTCCAATCGCTTCCCGGAAATCAGCGGCTGTCCCGCCCACAATGATTCCGGCGGCCGCATTGAGCAGGACCACATCTCTGTAAGGATTCTTTTCCCCGTCAAAGACTTGTAACATGATTTCGGCATTCTCCGCAGGCGTTCCTCCCTTGATATCCTCCAGGGTGGAGATTTGATACCCCACATCGGAAGGTGTAAAATCGATCGATTCAATCTTCCGGTCGCCGTTGACCACACTGATTTTCGTGCCCCCGGTGGAGGTGATTTCATCAATGCCGTCGTGGCCGTGCACCAGCATGGCACTTTCGGCACCAAGCAGCTGAAGCACCTTCCCCATCTTCTCGGTCAGCTCCCCTGTGAATAACCCGATAATCTGGCGTTTTACCTGTGCGGGATTACACAAGGGGCCAAGGATATTAAACACCGTGCGCACTCCTAATTCCCGTCTGGCCGGCATCACGTGCCGCATGGCCGGATGAAAGGACGGTGCGAACAGGAATCCGATGCCGATGTCGTCAATGCACTTCGCCACCTTTTCCGGCCCCACCTGGATGTCGACACCCAGTTCGCCCAGCACATCGGCGGATCCGGATTTACTGCTGATAGACCGGTTCCCGTGTTTGGCCACCGGCACACCGGCACCGGCCGCCACGAAAGAAGCTGCCGTGGAAATATTGAACGTCCCCATTCCGTCACCTCCGGTGCCACACATATCAATGGCCTCCACCGTAATCGGCACCTGCACCATCTTCTCCCGCATGGCGGACGCAAATCCCGCAATCTCGGCCGCCGTTTCTCCCTTCACCGCCAATGCCATGAGAAATCCACCGATTTCCGCATCACCATGCGAGCCGGACATGATTTCGGACATGGTCTTATGTGCCTCTTCAAAAGATAAATCCTCTCCGGCGAGTATTTTATTGAGCACTGATCTCATTGTTCACTCCTCGATGAAATTTTTTATGAGTTGCATTCCATATTTTGTCACAATGGATTCCGGGTGGAATTGCACCCCGTGCACGGGATAATTCTTATGCTGAAGGGCCATAATAATGTCATCTTCGGTTTCTGCTGTTACCTGCAGACACCCGGGTAAATTTGTTTTATCGACAATTAGTGAATGATATCTGGTGGCCTCGAATGGTGTGGGGATCTCATCGAATAGAAAATTTCCGTTATGCAGTATTTGGGATGTTTTTCCATGGAGAATCGCCGGGGCCCGGATTACCTGTCCGTCATAAGCCACCGCAACGGCCTGGTGCCCCAGGCAGATTCCCAGAATCGGAATCTCTTTTCCCAGAGATCGAATCAACGCCACCGAGATGCCTGCCTCCTCCGGTCGCCCGGGACCGGGCGAAATCACGATCTTCTCCGGCCGAAGATCCCGTATGTCCTCGATTGCAATCCGATCATTCCGATACGCGGTCAGATCAGGATACAGGGTGCCGATATACTGAACCAGATTATAGGTAAATGAATCGTAGTTGTCCAGGATAAGAATCATTGCAGTCCTCGCTCTGCAAAATCGATGGCCCGCATAATAGCCAACGCTTTATTCTTGGTTTCCTCATATTCCTTGTCGGGAATCGAATCATACACGATCCCGGCACCGCTTTGAAAATACACCTGCTGCTCCTTCATCAGCAGGGTGCGGATGGTGATACAGGTCGTCAGGTTCCCATGGAGATCGATATATCCGACTGATCCGGAATAAATGCCCCGCCGGGTGGGTTCCAGTTCGTGAATAATTTCCATGGCCCGGATTTTGGGCGCGCCGGTCACGGTGCCGGCCGGAAAGCCAGCCATCAACGCATCGAACGCATCATACTTCTCCAGTAATTTTCCACGAACGTCCGAAACAATATGCATGACGTGACTGTAGCGCTCAACTTCCATGAAACTGTGCATTTTCACTGACCCGTACTGACAGACGCGTCCCACATCATTGCGAGCCAGATCCACCAACATGAGATGCTCTGCCCGCTCTTTTTCGTCCGCCAGGAGATCCTCGGCCAGCGCATCGTCTTCTGCCGCATTTTTCCCGCGGGGCCTGGTACCGGCAATGGGCCGCACTTCCATCTCCCCGTTTTCCACTTTCACCAGCACTTCCGGAGACGCGCCAATGAGATTAAATCCGTTCAGGTCGAAGAAAAACATGAACGGAGACGGATTCACACTCCGCAGTGCACGATAAATAGTAAATGGGTCGGCATCGGTTGGCCGCTGAAACCGCTGACTGAGCACTAACTGGAATACATCCCCGGCACTGATATACTCTCTAACTTCCTCCACTGCCGTACAAAATTGCGTTTCACTGAAGTTTGACTGTAAGCGACCGTTCTGCCGGATTGGCGATGCCTCATACGCCAGATCCGATTGCAAGTCTTTGTGCACAGAATCTAATTCCCGAATGGCTTCATCATACTGGCTCCGGAGTGATCGGTCGGGATCAATATGCACGTGACGGCTGACGACTGTCTCCCGCTTTATGTGGTCGAACGCGATAAGGGTGTTAAAAAAGAGGAAGACAGCATCCGGAACGTCATCCTCAGTTGCGGGATACACGGGAATATCCTCCACCCACTGGATAGTCTCATATCCGGTGTATCCGATCCAGCCACCGGAAAACATCGGGATGTCCGGAATCCTGGGCGGGTGAAATTTCCTGGTAAATGTGCGTAAAATCTCAAGGAATGGCTCATCAGAGATGGTAGTCTCTTCTGCGGTGATGATGGTCGTCTGGCCGTTGTCATGTATCACTCTCACCTGTGGATCCCGGCCGATATATGAGTACCGTGCGAGGTGTCTGCCTTCCTCAACCGATTCCAGCAGCACAGAATACGAGGAATTCTGCGTAAGACGAAGGTACGCCGATACCGGAGTTAATAAATCTGATAACACCTTTTTATAGACCGGAACCGAATTATAGGTCCTTGCCAGATTTTCAAATTCACTGAATTTCATCATACCATCATCTTATATATGAGAGTGTTTAGAAAACATAGGCCTGATACAAGATGCTGAATCTGGCTTATATTTATTATGTATACAAAATATCTGCAAAATTTATTACGCTATTTGGACAGATATATTTTATATTTTCTTTGCGCTCTTTGCGACCTTCGCGATCTTTGCGTTTTCTTTGCGTTTTCTAAATAGTCTCTATATATAAAAAAAGCCCCTGTCCAAAACTTTGAACAGGGGCATGAATGCAAGCTATATTTATACGCTATTTACGTATAGATCATACCCCCTTTTCCATACCACCAAAACCAGCCATGAATACGAGAGTGAATTATCATCGTGTTCCGAATATAGAGCATGATTTTTTTGGTTGCAAGGATTTTTTCATTCGTGTACGGAATGGGCAAACCCTGACTTGTTGAAACGTACCGTAGACCATAGCAAAGTTTGAGGGAATAATTGCCGCAGAATTGATAAAGTGATAACCGATACTTATGAGAGAGTAGAAAAAGAGTGCAGGTGCGTTACCTTTTTTTAGATTCATGATGTGACTGTTCCGCTGCGGTTATCTTTTGCCTAAGTTGAGCGATACGAGCTTCGCGAAGTATCGCTTTCCCTAAGGGATCCCTTGGGATACTTAGGGAAAACCCCGACCTAGAAAATGTTTGTTTTCACCGAATAGGTGCGGAACGTCCCGACGCCGTTTTCGGGGAGGTGAAAACGTATGCCGAAGGCATTCTTCGAACATTTTCTTTGTCGATTGAGCGATTTATGGAAATAATTCGCTCAATTTGGGTTTTGTTTTAACCGATTTTGGAGATCTTTCTTATCGCATCCGTACCTCTTTCATTTCAGGAGATATTTTCAGAGATTCAATTCATGACTCATTATTGCAATTCTCAGATAGGATTATGTATATTGCATGATTATTTAAACGCATATGATACGCTAATCGAGAAAATGATCCAGTGACCCTTATCGATCAAACCATCCACCTTGACTCTCTCCTGCAACAGATCAGGAACCTCAGTGAATACTCATATGTCCAGCTGCAGATCCCTGTCGACCGATATGATATTTTGAACTATGTCTCGCGGCTCGACCGGTCGAACGAGAAATTTTTATACTGGTCTCACCCGGAAGAGGACCAGGAATATCTTGGCGTGGGTGTAACGGAAGAATTCCGGTTTCAGGGTCCGGACAGATTTCATCAAGCCGGCACTGTATTTAAGGAACTGCAGCAAGACACGAAGATGATCTCCGGGGCTGAAAAGGAGGAGATCCCGTTTATTTTTTTTGGCGGCTCCTTCTTCTCGGATATTTCCGGATCCGAGTGGAAATCGTTCGATCCCGCCGTTCTCTATATGCCGGAATGGATGATTGCGAAGAAAAATGGCACGATGCTTCTCGTACTGAATTTAAAGATCTCCCCGGTTCCTGAACTCAGTGACATCAAAGAAAAAATAGTATTTCTGTTGCATACGCTCTTCCGTGCCGATGAATTCAATGCGCCATCGATGCAAAAATTTCTTCTGTCGCTCAACGGGGAAAGAGAGATCTGGATGAATATGGTCCGGCGAAGTATTCAAGCCATCCGGGACCATCATCTAAAAAAGGTGGTTATCGGAAGCCGTATGCGGATCAACCTGTATGGTCAGCCCTCAGTTGCTGAATTGTTGGAACATCTTGCCACGGAATATCCCACGTGCGTCACCTTCGCTTTTCGTGAAACGGATGGCACGGTATTCTTTGGTTCGACTCCGGAATGGCTTGTGAGATCCCATAATAATATTGTGCACTGTGACGCGCTGGCGGGATCCACAACCCGCAGCCAGGATCTCGTGCAAGACACCTCCCTGGGAAAAGCACTTCTGCAGGATCCGAAGAATCGCGCCGAGCATCAATATGTCATAGAATATATCCGACAGATCCTGCAGCGGTTTGCCACAGAGATATCGGTCGAAAATACACCACAATTGCAAAAACTCACAAATGTGCAACATCTGTATACCCCCATAACCGCACGGATTACTCAACGAATATCTCCCTTTGAAATTTTAGAGACGGTGCATCCGACCCCGGCCGTAGGCGGCATCCCTTCTCCGGAAGCGCTGCGATTCATTCGGGATCTGGAAGACTATGACCGGGGGTACTTTGCCGGGCCCATCGGTTGGCTTTCCACGGAGGACACAATGGATATTGCGGTGAGCCTCCGGTCCGGTCTTTTGCGCGATGATACGCTCTTTTTGTATGCGGGTGCGGGAATTGTCCGGGATTCGGTCCCGGAAGAAGAATACGAAGAGCTCCTGTTGAAATACCAGCCAATTCTCTCAGCAATCCGCCAACTCACCATTCATGACTGACGGAAACGGGGATTTAAATTTTCGATGGGCATATGCTTTCGCTGATGCTTTCAGTCGGCTTGGTGCAAAGACAGCGTGTATTTCCCCCGGATCTCGCTGTACTCCTTTAACCCTCGCTTTTACACATCAGCCTGGTTTTCAATGTTACTCACATGTTGATGAACGATCCGCAGCCTATTTCGCTTTAGGGTCTGCAAAAGCCTCCGGCACACCTTCCATCCTCATTTGCACTTCCGGCACGGCCGGGGCGAATTACTTTCCTGCTGTCATTGAAGCCTATTACAGTCATACTCCAATGATAATCTGCACTGCCGACAGGCCGCCCGAATTGCATGGCCGTGGTGCGAATCAGACCATTGATCAAAAGCATCTGTTTGGCAATAAAGTCATCTGGTTTAAGGATGTGGGTATGCCACAACCAGTTACCGGACAGGAAAGTACCGCCGCATCGATTGCGGTACGGGCTTTTTCGAAAGCTCTGTCTTTCCCCGGCGGTCCGGTGCACCTCAACTTCCCTTTTCGGAAACCGTTAGAACCGGCGGAAACTGAACGAATGGATCATCTGGTTCGGGAAATCCCCAGTCAGGAAGTGTCCACAGAAATTCGATCCCCAATGGTCCACCCACAAGATGTTGAGCATATCGTCGAATTGATCAGAAAATATGAAACAGGATCGATTCTAATTGGGCCGAATACGATGCACAAACAAGCACTTAACGCTATCCTCACACTGGCAGAATACGCAGGATATCCTGTCCTTGCGGACGGGCTCTCCCAGTTACGATGCGGGCCATACAATTATCCCGGACTTTGTGTACATGCTTCCACGCTCTTACGCAGTCCGGCGTTTATCAGAGCCATCGCACCCGATCTCATCTTACGCTTCGGGCGGCAGCCAACCACTCACATCATGAACAATTATCTCGATTATCATGATAAAGCGATACAGGTGCTCATCAATGCCACCGGTGACTGCGATGATGCGACCGGTACCCTGGATGAAGTCATTGCTACCAATCCGGAACAATTCTGCCGGCAGATTATTGAGAAAATCCAGACGGAGGACCGGTCTCTGAAACGCGAGAAATGGCTGAAGCAGTTTCACACAACCGAGATCCTTGTGGTAGAACAGTTAGCGAAGCTGTTAGGTGGTTTCGATACTTTATTTGAAGCCAGGATTTACCATGAGTTAGTTCCGTTGCTGCCTGAAGGTACACACTTGATGGTCTCGAACAGTATGCCCGTCCGCGATTTTGATTATTTTGCTCCCGCAGTTTCCAATGCAGTCCGTCTGCATTTTAATCGCGGGGCCAGCGGCATCGATGGTATCCTCTCCACGGCATTCGGCATTGCCGCCGAGAATGAAACTCCCACTGTTCTGGTGACCGGCGATCTGGCGTTTTATCACGACCAAACCGCCTTGCTTTTATATCGGCGGTACCATATTCCGCTGATAATTATCCTGATTCACAACAATGGCGGCGGCATCTTTGAGATGCTCCCGGTTTCGCAATTCGAACACAATTATGAGGAGTTTGTCAGGACTCCTCACGGTCTTGATTTTGAGCCGATTGTGAATGCGTATGATGGTAAATTTCACGATATCCGTACCTGGGATGAATTTTCCGAGGCGGTGGGAATGAGTCTGGAGGAGCCATGCCTCACCGTAATCCAGGTGCAAACGGCACCACAAAAATCCCAGCGATTTCGGGAGGAGATTTGGAAATCGCTTGAAAAGATCATGGAAAGCCGGGCACTCTGAATGTATGTGAACGTCTGCGGGATTCGAATTCATGTGGAGGGTGAATATAATCCGGAGCGGTGGGACAGCCCCGCCCTGATTTTTCTCCATGGATTTACCTTATCCAGTCAGGATTGGCGTCCATTTTTTCCTGAGTTTATACCGCAGTTTCAACCTCTGGCGATTGATCTGATTGGTCATGGCAAGAGCGATGCGCCTCAGGAGCAAACTCACTACACCATGGAAGCATGTATCATTCAAATACAAACCATTTTACAGAAACTCCGGATTCGATCTGCCCATTGGGTGGGATATTCCCTGGGAGGAAGAGTGCTACTACACCTGGCTTCAGCCGCTCAGGCCGCTATCAGGTCCATGGTTCTGGAGAGTACCACACCGGGAATACAGGATGAAAATGAACGGTCCGGCCGGAAAACGCGCGACTATCAACTGGCGCGCTTTATCGAAGAGAACACGATAGCACAGTTTGTCGATCGATGGACGCAGCACCCGATATTTGATTCCCAGAATCAAGTCTCAGAAAGAAAGCGTGAGTATATCAAGCATATCCGGCTACAAACTTCAACCATAGGTTTAGCAAACAATCTCCGGGGCATGGGCCGGGGCTCAATGCCTCCGGTTTGGAAAGCCCTCCCGTCTCTTTCGAGGCCCACCCTTCTGCTAACAGGAAAATTGGATGAAAAACATGTGGCAATCCACTGCCGTATGCATCGTGAATTGCCCGACAGTGACCTGTATGTGGTTCCCGGGGCAGGCCATAATATTCATTTTGAACGTCCACAAAAATTTATTGATATTACACAACAATTCCTGCGACATCATAAATAAAAACACACAGAGGGAGGATAAACGCCTTATGGAGATCCATTGGGACCAGGTGAACGACTATCAGGACATCATGTACGAGAAGGCTGACGGGATCGCGAAAATCACCATCAATCGTCCGGAGGTCCGGAATGCGTTCCGTCCCCAGACGGTGAAAGAGATGTATGAGGCGTTTGCGGACGCCCGGGAAGATCAGGCAGTCGGGGTAGTGCTCCTCACCGGGGCTGGTCCGGCTGAGGACGGTAAATATGCCTTTTGTTCCGGCGGCGATCAAAAAGTTCGTGGTGAAGCGGGGTATGTAGACGACACCGGTGTTCCCCGGTTAAACGTGCTGGACTTGCAGAAGTTGATACGCAGCATGCCGATTCCGGTCATCGCCCTGGTGGCCGGCTATGCAATTGGTGGTGGTCACGTACTGCATGTGGTGTGTGATCTTACCATTGCCGCAGAGAATGCGGTGTTCGGTCAAACAGGACCGAAGGTCGGCAGTTTCGACGGCGGTTTCGGGGCCAGTTATCTTGCGCGGATCGTCGGGCAGAAAAGGGCACGCGAAATCTGGTATCTTTGCCGGCAGTATTCTGCCCGGGAGGCCCTGGAAATGGGACTGGTGAACACCGTTGTGCCACTGGATCAGCTGGAGGCAGAAGGTGTGCAGTGGGCACAGGAAATCCTGGAAAAGAGCCCCCTGGCCATTCGCTGCCTGAAATCCGCATTTAATGCAGAACTGGACGGCCAGGCCGGGATTCAGGAACTGGCCGGGAACGCCACGCTCCTGTTCTATATGACCGAAGAGGGCCAGGAAGGGAAAAACGCCTATCTCGAAAAGCGGCAGCCGAATTTTCGGGATAAACCCCGGCTGCCATAACCGGTTTTTCACTGTCCCTGCCAGGTCTGGGTAGTGGCGAAATTGTGCCGGGACATTATGGATGACGGTTTGTAAAGTGGTCTTCACAGTGGGGTATGAGCACAGGAGGCTGTCAGTAAGCGCAAACTGGTCGAAGTGAGAGCGGTTGCCGGAGAGTGCAATATCCTGTAACTTACCAGCGTGATACTATGGACATGTTCGAAGATCAGATCCCATCGAAATTAGAGGCCTGGATTCTGGCAAGTCGGCCTAAAACTTTACCTGCAGCGATGATACCGGTGATCATCGGGAGCGCCCTGGCTTACCATCAGAATGTGTTTGCACTGGGCCCGGCGCTGGCTGCTTTGACCTGTGCCCTGCTCATTCAGATCGGAACCAACTTCTCCAACGATGTCCTGGATTTTCGGGCAGGCACGGACACAGAAGAAAGGCTGGGGCCTGCCCGAGCTGTGGCCTCCCGGTGGATTAGTGAACGGGAGATGCTGTACGGTACTGCTCTTACCTTTTTCCTGACAGTTCCTCCCGGATTGTATCTAATTTTCCGGGCCGGTATTCCCGTGCTTGTAATCGGTCTGCTTTCTATCGCCGCCGGTATCGCATACTCCGCCGGCCCCTATCCCCTGGCCTCTCATGGACTGGGGGATCTGTTCGTGTTCATTTTTTTCGGCATTGTTGCCACCGGCGGTACGTATTATGTCCAGGCAACCACGGTGAACTCGTTCGCATTGATTGGCGCTATCCCGGCCGGAGCGTTGACAACCAACATTCTGGTCATCAATAATTATCGGGATATCGAAACTGACCGGCAGACGAACAAACGTACCCTGGCTACCCGTCTTGGAAGAGCGGGCACCCGGATCGAATTTCTGGTTCTATTGCTGCTCAGTTACTCTGTTCCTTTTCTGTATCGACTGCAATTCAATCTCTCCATCTGGATTTTACTTCCCTTACTCTCGCTGCCCCTTGGGATGCATATTATTCTGCAACTCTACCGCGGCGTGGAAGGACAGCAACTCAACGACACCCTTGCCCAAACGGCCCGTCTTGCACTGATCTACGGGATACTTTTTTCAGCCGGATTGATGGCATGAGAATAGCACGGTTCCTTATTGAACCATATCAGCTTTGTCTTCGGGAACCCTTTCAATCTGCGCGGAGATCTTATTCCACCAGATCCGGGTACCTGGTGTGGTTGTACAATTCCGAGGGAGTTTACGGGCTTGGTGAAGCCGCCCCGCTGCCGGGCTTCAGTGAGGAGAGCTTTCGGGACGCCGGCCGGAATCTGCGGGAAGCGGCGCAGTTTATTCACGGGGCCTCTCTTGACATCACAGAAAATATAATGACTCCGTTGCACCTTGCCGGGGACATTCCGCTGCTCCCTTCCGTACGATTCGCCCTTGACACCGCGGCACTGGATTTGATTGCCAGAACACGACGAATTCCCTTTCGTCAACTGCTTGCCGATTCAGCCCCGGCTTCTCTTCGTGTAAACGGAGTAATTGATTTGAAAGATGCTCAAGAATGCATCCGGCAGACAACACGATTAATGAATGCAGGCTTCACCACCATCAAGATGAAGGTTGGCCGGAGAGATTTTGACGAGGATATTCGGTGTGTGGAATCGGTACGACGGGTGCTTCAAAATCGTATCTCTCTCAGGTTAGATGCCAACCAATCCTGGAATCCTCAGGAGGCAGCGGCCAGAATGAACCGCCTGGGAGTCTTCGACCTTGAATACATCGAACAACCCATTCCCAGGGGGAATCCGGACGGGCTTTCTGCTCTTAAAAGCCTTTCCTCCGTTCCGATCGCAGTCGACGAAGATGTGTACCCGTACTCACATGCTATGGACATCATCGAAAAGAAGGCCGCAGATGTACTTGTGCTCAAGCCGGCCATTCTGGGAAGTTACCAACAATTATACTCGTTGATGACTCTGGCACAGGAGCGTAACATAAGCATTATTTTTAGTTCCGCCCTGGAATCACTGGTGGGACGGAGCGCAGTCATACAACTTGCCGGGGCTTTTGCACCGGAAAGCACACACGGACTTGCCCCCGATCCACTCCCGGCTGAGTCTTTTTTCCCTTCCCATCCATACCACTTGAGCCGTGGTGAAATTATTTTTCCACAGGATGCCGGTATCGGCCTGCACCTTCGGCCGGATTCTCCGGAGGAATTATGAACGGCTCACATCGGATACCGCACTGGTTACTCTACCATGCCAGGACAAGCCCGGAAACAATCGCCCTCGAGTATCAGGATTACACCTGGACATACAGGCAATTAGCCTCTGAGGTAATACACCTTGCAAAATATTTTTCATCAAGAGGGATAGAACACGGCACCCGCGTGGCGGTTGTCAGCAAGAACCATCCCCTTCAGGTGAAAGTTCTCCATGCGCTGATTCTCCTGGGAGCGGTCGTGGTACCAGTGAATCACAGGCTTACTCCACAGGAAATGGAGTGGCATATTGACAATGCCGGCTGCCGGTATCTCTGCCTCCAGGACGCCTCCCGGGAATTAATATCCGATGGTGTACTGCCGGGAGAAATCATTACGTTGTCCACCTGCGAGAAAGCCAGCAAATCGCCAGGAGGCAGTGTACCTGATCTCCGCGGATTTAAGCCGGATGACATCTGTGGCATCTTCTACACTTCCGGAACGACCGGAAAGCCGAGGGGGGCTATTCTTACATATTCCAATTTTTTCATGAGTGCCATGGCTTCGGCTATGAATCTGGGTATTTCCGGCGCAGACAAATGGCTCACCTGCCTGCCGCTGGATCACATGGGCGGATTTTCTATCCTGATGCGATCAGTGATTTACGGAACCACGATGGTTTTGGAGCAAGGGTTCGATCAGACGCGAGTACGAAAACAGCTGCGAGAGAATTCCATCACCTTGCTTTCGCTGGTACCGACAATGCTGCATCGCATGCTGCAATACGATACGGCCGGCTGGCACACTCTTCGCGCTCTCCTGATCGGCGGCGGACCGGCCCCGGCCGCTTTGATAAAGGAAGCGCTGGAGAGAGAACTGCCGGTGCTCCGAACTTATGGGATGACGGAGACCTGCTCCCAGGTTGCCACGATGCCCTTGAGTGAATCCTCTCCCCCGGTGGAATCGAGTGGAAAAGTGTTACCCTTTACCACACTTCAAGTCGTCCATGCGGACGGAACGAGCTGTCGGCCCGGCGAGCGAGGAGAAATCGTTATTCGGGGCCCCACAGTTATGGAGGGATACTGGCGCAGTCCCCTGGTGACGAACCGGACCATAGTTCAGGGCTGGCTTCATACCGGAGATCTCGGAGAACTCGATGCGGAGCACTTCCTGTATGTCGTGGCTCGTCGCGACGACCTGATTATTACCGGTGGCGAAAACGTGTACCCGGAGGAAGTCGAGCAAGTGCTGAAATCGCATCCCGGGATCAAAGATGCCGGAGTAGTCGGGATTGCCGATTCGCAGTGGAGTCAGGTCGTATCCGCTGTAGTTGTCCTGGAGCCTGAATCGGATCTTGACGAAACGGCCTTGCGCACATTGCGATTTGACTCGCTGGCTTCTTTCAAGCATCCCAAACATTACGTAATCGTCAAATCATTGCCAAAAACATCGCTGGGAAAACTTGAACGGAAAAAACTCAGGGCGATCATCGAACACCGGTTGGCAGGAGAAAAAGGATAGCAGATGATTTCGGAAGGCCTGGCAATCAGGAGTTTACGACATGTTCAGAATTCCCAGCCCAGGTAGAAATAGAAGGTGTCTTCACCGAGTGAGTTGCGCCCATAGGCCAGCCGCAACGGTCCGGCGGGCGTGGACACGCCTATTCCAACGCCCTGTCCGTTGAAGAAATCCTGCCGGCTGATATCATACAGGACATCATCGGTAATGGCTGCGATATCGTATTTGAGGAAGAGATACAGATTAAACAGCGAGCTGACCGGAATCCGATATCGGTATTCCAGATTGCCGAGATACAGTTTCGTGCCATATTCCTCATATTCGTTTAATCCCATAAAGGAATCGATGCCGCCCAGATAAAACCATTCCGAAAACGGCAGCGTTTCATCTCCCAGTTTCACATGAATACCCGAGTGGAAGGTGTGTCGGCTTATAAAAGTTGCGTACCAATCCGAATCAAATGCGAATTTCGTATACCCGATATCACTGCCAAAATTTGTGGAGGCCATTTCGTAGAGGATTCGCTGGTAATATCCTGACTGGGGGAAATCAGCCCGATCTTTGGTGTCAACGATTGATTGAAGCGTAAGGGTAGCCAGATTGTATCGGGCATTGAATAAATCGCGATCGGCGGGACCCCGGCTGCGCACCCCCTGATACTTTCCGATGGCGTTTACTAATCCCAATCGGGCAATCTGATGCCCGAGAGAGAAGGATGCGATATTCCGTTGAATGGTATAGTTCGGGGATTGATTCGCCTGTTGGGTATCAAAGATCTGGTACTGGTTCCACTCGTGACCCAATGCGAAATCAAAAGTGACGTAGGTTTTGAAAAATCTGTTCGCCCCGTAATAAAAGTACAGGTACCGATCCCGGAGTCCGATTTTTGATTCCAGAGTAAATTGCGAGCCGGTTCCCTGAAAATTCTGATGCTCCAGAGAAAAAATACCGGCATCCCCGCGCTGGTTGTCAACCCGGAAACCAAACTTGAAGGCCTGATACTTTTTCTCCTGAACCCGGACATTCATTTCCCATAATCCTGATTCACCGAGAGGTGAAAATTCCACCCCGACATAATCAAATAGTTCGGTGCTGTATAAATTGGTGATTGATTGCTGCACTTTTGAGGAGGTAATGTAGTCCCCGGTTGTAACCAATATTTCCCTGCCAAGCACGTACTCTTCGGTGAGCGTGTTTCCCTCATACCGGATGTCCCCAAGTCGTCCCTCGGAAAACTGAATGGCTAACTGTCCGGTAGCCGGATCCCATTGAACAGTATCTACCTTCGCCAGTCCATAACCCTGCTTCCGATATTGGGTGATAACGTTCCGGAGAAGGGACTTCAGCATTCTGGGATTGTAAGGGATGTCTTCCATCACCTGGATCTGTCTTGAGACATTTTCTACGTCTAACAGATGAATACCGGTGACCAAAGTGGTGGTGACAGCCGGATGTTCTTTGAGGTGAATCCGGAATATATTCTGCCGGCCGGTTTGTTTTACCTCCCCCCTGACGTCCGCAAAATAGCCGGAGTGGAGAAGAAATCTCAGGAGAGTATCAATGGATGCGGAAGTCAGAGTTGTCGGAAATTGCAGGTCTCGGATTCTGGCAATTTCTTGAATATTGTCATCCGACAACACAGAGTTTCCCTTCACGGTAATGGTATCCAGAGAGTACATGGTATTTTGGCGATCCAGCAGCTGATTATATTTCTCTGTAATCTCAGCGATGCTGTTCCTGGTTGCTGTATATCCCCGATAGATCGACTGCTCCACTGCGTCTTCCATCTCCGGAAGCTGTTCATCGAAATCAGGGGTAATAACCACGTCTGCATTTTCAATAACTTCCTGCCTGCTCGTATTAATCAGGATATTGATCACCTGATCTGCCACCAGTAACAGATTTTGCAATTCTTCCGGTCGATACAATTTTGCCCGGACATCCACTGCGATAACGAAGTCTGCCCCGATATCCCTGGCAAGATCGATGGGGATATTGTCGGAGACGCCGCCATCAATGAGTTTTTTCCCGTCTTTGGGCACCGGGGATAACACCATGGGGATGGAACTGCTGGCGCGCACGGCTTCGATCCAATCTCCTTCCCGCATCACGCGGCGTTCCCCGGTCTCCAGTTCGGTACTGACCGCCCGGAACGGCACTTCCAGATTGTTGAAATCACGAATCGTGGAATACGGGGAATGCAAAAAGAGGTTGGTCAGCTGTTCTCCGATGGCCTGGCCCGAGGTAAGTGAGATCGGAATATACGGTTTAAGTTGATCAAATCGCACGTCCACCAGATATTTATTGGCCTGGACCTTCTGACTTACAAACAGATTCTTTCGTTGCGGCTGGTCAATAAATATGGTCTCGTAATCAATGGTGCGGGCAATACTATCAACTTCTTCGATGGAATATCCAAGCGAGTACAATCCCCCCACAATACTTCCGGAACTTGTGCCGGTGATATAATCAATGGGAATGCCCGCTTCTGCCAATCCCTTGAGCACACCGATATGGGCGATTCCTTTGAGCCCTCCCCCGGAGAGCGCCAACCCAATGGCCGGGCGAGCAACCTGCTGATAGGTAATTCCCGGAAACAACCGGCTGCGGTGAGGAGACGTGTTCAGGTGAAACTCTGCCACTACCGACTCAGACGTTTGCGCCTGTCCTGGTTCCATGGGAAAGCAGCTGAGATAGATCAGGAGACAAATAAGAATATACTTCCGGTGAGAAGTACTGAATGGGCGAACCCTCAGAAGGAGATGAGAGGGAAAGGATTCCCGGATCCTATGGAATAATAATCGTCCGTAAAGTTTGCCCGCTTCGTACACTGTTCAGTCCTTGTTCAATCTCATCTAATGAAAGCCGTTTCGTGATAATAGGTTCCAGGTGATACTTCCCGGAAATGACATGTGCAAAAATCGTCTGATATGTGCTGACAGGACAGCTTCGTACTCCCAGGATAGCCCGTTCTTCCACAATCAGCTGCGGTTCAGGGATCTTGAATTCATTCCGGGTGTATCCCAGGATAATCAGCCGGCCGGCCGGAGCCAGACAGGTGAATGCCTGATAAATTGTTCTGGGAGCACCCACTACTTCCAGTGCCACATTCACTCCGCCATCCGTCCTGTCCCGAACATGAGCACCCAGATCCCGGATGCCATACGCATTAATAGTTTCATCGGCGCCCATTTGCTCCGCCCATTTCAGCTTGAGTGGATTCATATCAAGTGCAATCACGTGCGCACCGAGGGTTTTCGCAACTTGGATTGCTGCCGCTCCCAGCCCGCCGCTGCCGAAGACCAGCACCGTTTCTCCCGCGCAGACTTTCCCAACATCTACCAACGCATGATGCGGGGCACCGAAGACATCCCCAATTGCCGTGCCTGCTTTCATCGGAATATCGTCTGGGAGCGGGATAATACCACTGCCGGGCACAACCAGATATTCTGCATAGCCCCCATGGAATGTATTCCCTGGAATATTCTTCGCCCGGCACAAATTTGTTCGACCCTGCTTACAATATTGACAGTTATTACAGGGGATTATTACCGCTATCAATACCCGCTGATCCACCGACAGATCCCTGATATTCTCCCCCACTTCGGCGATGGTTCCGGTAATCTCATGGCCCAGAATGAGGGGGGGAGTCTTCATGGGAGGAACCCCATGATCGATAAAGTGCAAATCCGTATGACAGATACCACAGGCGGCCACTTTGACGAGCACTTCATCTGGTCCCGGAGCAGGCCTTTCCCAGTCCTCAAGTTTCAGCTTACTGTAGGGCTTATAATAGACTGCGGCTTTCAAGAGTCGTAGAGTATCTCCCAGTGAATATTTTCTTTCTCGCGTACGCCCAACCCTACCGTTTCAGTCTCCGGAAAGATTCCGCTCGCCGCTCTGGGACCATCAAATGGATCGTTACTCAACAACAAATTCCCATCTAGATCCAGATAATCTGCTCCCCCACCGAGGGCTGCTGCGGGGGCAATCCCTGCACTACTTTCAACCATGCAGCCCAACATAATCAGTTTCTGATACGTACTGGCGGTTTGCATCATCTGGAGTCCAGGTACAATCCCGCCGCATTTGTCCAGTTTGATATTGACCCCGTCGTAACAGTCTGCCAGCAGCGGCAGGTCGTCCACATGCCGGCAGTCTTCATCGGCGAACACCGGGAGTGTGGATTGCTGGTACACTTTCCGCATCGCCGCATGTCTTCCGGCTGGGATAGGTTGCTCAACCAGTTCGACATTCTGTTCTGCCAGCCAGGCGATCTTCTCAATAGCCTCCTCGGGTTCCCACCCTTCGTTTGCATCGATGCGAAGTGGTTTATCCGTGATCGTGCGCACCGTTCGCATAATATCTTCATCAGAGTCAGTCCCCAATTTGATTTTTAAAATCGGATAGGCATCGGCCTCCTGAATTTTTTGCTCGATAACTCCCGGATCATCTATACCAATGGTAAATGATGTCGGGGGAAGCGTGAGACCATCGAGACCTATTAACACTCGAACCGACAATCGAAATTTTTTTGCGAAGTAATCAAAATACGATGCCGTAAATCCGGAAACGAGTGAATCGATATCTTCGAACAGATTCCGGGCTACCTGGTACAACGGAATTGGCTGATAGGTGTTGAAAAAATGCTCGAATGCACGCCAGTCAACCCTCCGGAGAAAGGCAAAATTTTCTGCGCCGGAACGTTCGTACCGGCTGGAGGGAAAGGCTTCGCCGTATCCGACAATATCATCCCGGGTTACCCTGAAAAAGAGTGTGGAATATTCAGTCCGCATCTCTCTGCTTATGCCGAAGCGATAGGAGGGAATTAAATCAAATTGTGCTGCTTCAATTCGCATGGCGATTTAAGGCAGATGAAGTCTTTGGATCATGGTATCGATAGCATCCGATTGCGGAAACCGAATGAAGTCACAGGTTGGCAGTCCGCTGATATCCTGAATTTCATCGCAGAGAGCCCGGGCGATCTGCTCCTCATATTCGCTGGTATCGATCTGGATCCCGAGCGAATGCGTAGGCCTATACCATTCAATCAGATGCTCGTAGTCATTGATCATCTGACGATACGGGGGAAACGCGAATCCATACATATTCGCGCGTTTGGACGGCCGATGGGAAAATAGCAGTGCATCGGGCATTGTTCCGTGCAGGAGAGCAAGCGTCACGCCGGAATAACCTTCGTGGTAGATCGAACCCTGCCCTTCGACCACGATCACGTCGGGATGGGTTTCCACCTCGGCCTGGATGAGATTTTCTACGGCACCGGACATAAAATCGCCACGAACCGCATCCACCACAATGCCCTGGCCGTGCAGAAGAATACCAGTTTGCCCGGTCGCCACAAATCCAACCTGATACCCCTGGCGTTCCAGTCGCTTTTTAAATTCCCAGGCGGTCGTGAGCTTCCCTACGGCGCTGTCCGGTCCGATCGTAAGGACGGCAGGTACAGTGCGCTCACGCCATAATCCCCGGGCGATTGCTTTTATGTCCGGCGGCTTGCGGAGATCAACGAGAGCAACGTCCTTCTCCCGGGCTAATTTGGCTAATTCTTCATCCTCCGAGAGAAAGGTATGGAGCCCTGATACGATATGCAATCTCAGCTCGATGGCTTCTCTGATGGATTCTTGCCACGCCGCGGGCAACTGCCCGCCAGTCGGTGCAACACCTATGACAACATGGGTAGGTTGTTGTTTCATGGCGCCGGAGATATTTTTCACTACCGGTACTTGAAACTGCACAAATGGCAAAATATCAGACGCCATTTTCCCTGCATGCCGTGAATCGACGACGCAGGCAACCTGCTCCGGAACATAGCGCAACAGCATATTTGCCGTCTTTGAAGTGGTCGGACCGAATTCGCCTTCAGCGAACAGAAGGTACCGGCTTCCGGATGCAGGCTGAAAAACACGGACCGGATGTGTCATATCACTGGGAGCCTCTCGATTCGTAGTCTGTCTTTTCATGTCGCTCTGCTGCGAATATCAGTTTGTTGCACTTTACGGCGATATTACCCGAATACAATAACCACATTACCCGTGCAGAATCCAAAAGTGTTCTTCATTGTGTTACAACATAGCCGGAATTGTTGCTGAATGCAACCAATGCATTCTATAAATTGCGGTTTTAGTAAACAATACGTTCATAATAAAGTATAATATATCTTGTTGAACTATCCTATAACCTGTATCGTTTACGTGGAACTATTGCAATGACCAAAGAATAATGCACAGATAAAATGAAAAAAAAGGCACCGGGAAAGACCAAGAGTCGGGGAGCGACGGCCAATCCGGCAAATCGATTTAACAAACTGCACTATGAATATGATGAGAGTATCCTGGAAGAGGAGCTGCCGGCGCGAAAGACGGTCTTCCTGCAGGATACTACTTCCTCCATTATTACCTATAATGACAGTCCGGATGTAGGATTCGATGCCAGCATAAACGTCTATCGGGGTTGCGAGCATGGCTGCGCATATTGTTACGCCAGACCCACGCATGAGTATCTGGGATTTTCCGCGGGACTGGACTTCGAGTCGAAAATACTGGTGAAGGATCACGCCCCGCAGTTATTGCGAGAGGAACTGTCGGATTCGAAATATCAGCCCCGGGTCCTGGCTATGAGCGGGGTGACCGATCCCTATCAGCCGATCGAGCGTCAGCTGGGGTTGACCCGGCAATGTCTGAAAGTATTAGCCGAGTTCCGCAACCCGGTGGCCATAGTCACGAAAAACTATCTTGTTACCAGAGATATTGACCTGCTCAAGCAGCTGGCAGCCTTTGGAGCCGCCAATGTTTATGTGTCGATCACGACGCTGGACAACCAGTTGCGTGGTGAACTTGAACCGCGCACTTCACCGGTATCCAAACGGCTGGATACCTTGCGGGCACTTTCCGACGAGGGCATTCCCTGCGGAGTGTTGATTGCCCCGGTGATCCCCGGTCTGACAGAACACGAGATTCCGTCCATTCTTGCAGCTGCCAGCGATGCCGGGGCGCAATACGCCGGATACATAATGCTCAGACTCCCCTCCGGAGTGAAGCAGCTGTTTGAAAGCTGGCTGGAGAAGCATTTTCCTGACAGGAAGGCGAAAATACTCAACCGGATCCGGTCCGTCCGTGATGGTCAACTCAATGACACCAGATTTGGCCGGCGCATGCGAGGCCGGGGCATTTATGCTGATCAGGTCGCCCGGCTGTTTTCGTTGGGGTGCGCACGAGCACACATCGATACCCAATCGCCGCCGGCAAATACGTCACACTTCAGGCGACCTGAAGAACAGATCTCCATCTTTGGCAGATGAAGCGCTCCCGTGATCAACTGCAGAAATCCATAATTGAGTCTGTTTAGAAAACGCCTCGCCCCGAAGGGATGCTCCGAAGTCCCAGAAGGGATCCCGTTGGGGGAGTCCCTTGGACCTTCGGGACAGAGAACGCCTCGAAGAGATCCCGTGACGACGGGACAGAGCACATTGAACAGATATCTGCCACTATCCCGTCATACATTTGACGTCTGTCTCATATGCATAATAACCAGAAGTCAGGTTCAGCATTTTTATCGGACGCTTGTTTTCCAAATACTCTCATAACTATTGAATACAAGGGTTTAAAAACAGGGGGAAGACAGAACATGTTTGAAATGGTCATAGAGGCAGTGGCAAAATTGAATCTCAAGTGTCAACTGCTCAGTGTTATTCGGTGTGTTCCGGTGTTGCATTCATTTATATGACTATTAAGTCTACTCAGTAAAACCGTTAAAACGGTTACAATGTGGAGTGGTTTGCATCTGATCCCCGGGATAAATCCCGGGGTGAAGAAGCATGCGATACATTTTCCCTCCAATTCCTTGGATGGGGAGAGCATACTGAGCTGATTTAATAGTCATATTTATTTATTCGAGGGCTTGGCAACCTTTGATCCGGCGGTTTTCCTCCGGGGCGTTTTCTCAACGGATTCAATGGGTATATAAATTTCTTAAAAAAGTCCTTGATGATTACTGGATTACATACTATAATCAACGCGAAACGAATTAGAAAGCATTCAATCCCAGGACATGATGAGATTACTCAAAGCGATGAGCCGGAACTCGGGAAGCTATATGATGATGTGTATGCGAATGAAGGGAGCGGTATGACCATTTGGTGAGTGGCACAGAGGAAAAATGAAATTCAAAGGCTCACCAGATGGTGAGCCTTTTTTATATACAGTGGAACACAAACGAAGAGGAGAGAGCTGAATGCAAGAAGACAGAGCATATCGATTTGAGACACTACAGGTTCATGCCGGTCAGGCCCCGGACCCGGCGACAAAATCCCGGGCGGTGCCCATCTATCAAACCACATCCTATACATTCGATGACACCGATCACGCGGCCCGATTGTTTGGTCTGGAGGAATTCGGGAATATATATACACGCATAATGAACCCGACCAACGATGTCTTCGAAAGCCGGATGGCAGCCCTGGAAGGCGGGGTGGCAGCGTTGGCGACTTCCTCTGGCCAGGCGGCCCAATTCCTGGCTCTCTCCACCATCATGGGGGCCGGACAGAACATTGTTTCCTCTTCGTATCTCTATGGAGGAACCTTTAACCAATTCAAAGTGAGCCTTCCCCGTCTGGGAATTGAGACCAGATTTGTGGATAGTCAGGATCCGGATCAGGTGGCAGACGCCATTGATGAGAATACACGATGCGTCTATACAGAGAGTATCGGAAATCCCGGCTATTATGTGCCGGACTTTGAGGCCCTGGCGGAAGTGGCCCATGATCATGACATCCCCTTTATTGTCGATAACACGTTCGGTGCGGCAGGATACCTGGCGCGACCTATTGATTACGGTGCAGACATTATCGTGCAGTCGGCGACCAAATGGATTGGCGGACACGGCACCTCCATCGGTGGCGTCATTGTGGATTCCGGCAAATTCAACTGGGGGAACGGAAAATACCCCTATTTCACCGAACCGTCTCCGGCATATCACGGTCTGGTGTTCTGGGATACGTTTGGTCCGGAAGGCCCGTTCGGGAATATCGCCTTCATCATTCGTGCCCGGGTAGAAGCCATGCGTGATTTCGGATCTGCACCCTCACCCTTCAATTCATTTCTGCATATACAGGGGCTGGAAACGCTGTCGCTTCGGGTGCAGCGACATGTCGATAATGCACTGGAACTCGCAAAATGGCTGCAGGAACAGGAGGCCGTTGAATGGGTCACCTACCCCGGTCTGCCGGACCATCCCACACATGAAAATGCGAAAAAATATCTTCGCAATGGATTCGGCGCCGTGTTATCTTTTGGAATTACAGGGGGAATCGAGGCTGGCAAAACGTTCATTAATTCGGTAGAATTAGCCAGTCATCTGGCAAACGTGGGCGATGCGAAAACCCTGGTGATTCATCCGGCATCTACTACCCACCAGCAGCTGACCGAGGAAGAACAGCGGTCGACAGGAGTCACTCCTGAAATGGTCCGGGTTTCGGTAGGTATCGAGCATATTGATGATATCAAGGAAGATTTTTCGGAAGCATTTGCGAAAACACTGGCCTGATCCATGAGCGAGACAGCAAATATCTGGATTGCAGACGAACCGCTTCCCCTGGAATTCGGGGGCGAGCTGAACCCGCTTCAGCTCGCCTATAATACCTGGGGGACTCCGAATGAGCGATGTACCAATGCCATCCTGATTGAACACGGTCTGACCGCCAACAGTGATGCCAGGGAGTGGTGGGGCCCGTTTATCGGGGATGGCAAATTACTCGACACTGCCAGATTCTTCGTCATTTGTATTAATACACTGGCTTCGCCGTATGGCTCAACCAGTCCCCTGACCTACCAGCGAAATGGGAGCACGGCCACCGACTTTCCCAAAGTTACCGTCCGGGATATTGTCCACGCACAAAAAAGGTTATTGGATCATCTGGGCGTCAATCGCCTTCAGACGGTCATCGGCCCATCTCTGGGCGGGATGCTGGCCCTGGAATGGCCGCTCCTGTACCCGGAATTTACGCAGACTATTATCAGCCTGGGGAGTACTGCCAGACACACCGCCTGGCACATCGGGCTCAGCGCAACTCAACGAGAAGCCATTATCTCCGATCCCGCCTGGAGGGGAGGGCATTACGGGGATGAACAGCCTCGCCAGGGACTGGCACTGGCACGGAAAATTGCCATGATTTCCTATCGCAGTGCGCAGTCGTTTGAACAGCGGTTCGACCGGAAACTTCAGGACGGCCATAAAGAGTATTTTGCCGTGGAAAGTTATCTCGATTACCAGGGAGATAAACTGGTGGACCGATTCGATGCGAATTGTTATCTGGCATTGACCGACATTATGGACACCCATAATGTCGGACGCGGACGAGGCGGACATATTCAGGCATTACACCAGATTACCTGTCCCGCGCTTATTATCAGCATCACCTCCGATGTTCTCTATCCCAGATATGAGCAGCAAGAATTGGTCGATCATATTCCCCACGCCGAATATACTCTGATCGATTCGGAGAAAGGCCATGACGCCTTCCTGATCGAGTTCGATCAAATCTCTGAGAAAGTGACGCCTTTTATAGAAAAATATCTGCAATCCACATGAACAACCAATTTAAATAGACGCAGGATGATGTACGTATGATTATAATGAAATTTAGCGGGCCTACCATGAATGATGAGGAAGCTGTTCGGAATGTAGCCGACATTATACAATCCCGATTGGAGCACAATCCCGTTCTGGTGATATCAGCAGCCGGTGACACGACTGATACACTCCTCAACAGCATAGATGACGCGCTTCACGGAGATTCGGAAGTCGCCATTAACAAGATCAATGATATCCATCGGTATCACCTGTCACTGGCGGAACATCTGGATCTGAAAGAAGAATGGCTCACCCGGTATACGGAAACGGCAGAGGGATACCAGGAGGAATTGAAGGAATTCATGACCGGCGCTTCGTTACTCCACAATCTGTCTCCGAAATCCATTGACCGGATGCTGCCCTTCGGCGAGCGGTATACCAGTCTTCTGATGACCTATTATCTCAATACCATTGATATTCCCTCGAATATGCTTGATTCCACCAAATTCATCGTCACTACCGATGAACATACCAAGGCAAAACCGATTCTGGAGGAATCCAAGGAAAAGATTCGTGCGGATATACTGCCGGTGCTTGAGGCCGGCGAAGTACCTGTTGTTCAGGGATTTGTGGGATCAACCAGAGATGGGAACGTTTCCACACTGGGACGAGGCGGTTCGGATTACACCGCCAGCGTACTCGGTGCCGCCCTGGAAGTTGACGATATTGAAATCTGGTCCGATGTCGACGGTATTTTAACCGCAGATCCCACTATTATCAAGGATGCAAAGGTCGTGGAGCGCATGACGTTCCGGGAGGCGGCCGAACTGGCGTACTTCGGGAACCGGGTGCTCCATCCGGATTCCATTCTCCCTGCCGTGGAACAGGATATCCCTCTCCACATCTACAATTCCAAAAACCCGGAGTCACCGGGAAGTTTGATTCGGGCCAGCTTTCCGCTGAACGAATTCCCGGTGGTGAAATCCATTGCATATAAAGAGGATATGAAGGTGCTTAACCTGATCTCCAGCCGGATGTTTCGGGCCCATGACTTTCTGCGCAAAGTGTTCGAAATCCTGGATCGCTATGAAATGGTTGCTGATCTGGTTTCCACCTCGGAGGTGAGCGTCTCAATCGCCTTCCATACCTATCCGCAATACGCTGATATTATCAAGGAATTAAGTCAGTTTGCACAAGTATCACTTGAGACCGGGAAAGCATTGGTCTGCCTGGTAGGTGAAAAAATGAAATTTCAGGAAGGCTTGCCCGGAAAAATTCTGGGCACCCTCAGCGATGTCCGGATTAACATGATCTCTCAGGGGGCTTCCGAAGTCAATCTCAGTTTTATCATTAACGAATCGGATATTGATCGCGTGGTGAAAAAATTGCATTCTGTCTTCTTTCCGGGATAATGTGAGGAGCGGAACGCGGTTCAACGCCCATCAACATCAGCAATGGAGACTTCTGGTGAATATCCGGTGCATGCAAAGTACGAAAGTACAAAGGCGGTAATGTTCCAATGATTGTAATGAAGTTCGGAGGCACATCCGTTGGGAGTGCCGATTTAATCAGACGGGTCTGCGAAATAATCCGAACCAGACTCGACCGGAGCCCCCTGGTCGTGGTATCTGCGGTTGCCGGTACCACTGATCAACTGGAATCACTCGGTGAACTGGCAGTCCGGAGCGATCCGCAATCGATGGAAACCATGATTACCGATATCCTCTCCAAACACCGGGATTTGATCGGGGATTTGGAACTGGCATCGGATGACACTCTCCAATCTGTGGTTCAATCGGCTCGAAGCGAGCTGGAACAGCTTTCGGCAGCCATTCGACTGAGCGAAGGAGACGCCAGACAACTGCAGGATGCGCTCTCCAGCATTGGCGAATTTCTGTCGAGTCATCTTCTCGCCGGTTATTTATCTTCTATCGGTATTGACGCTGTCATGGCGGATGCACGGGAAATCATGATGACCGATTCACAATTCGGCAAAGCGCTCCCCTTGATGAAGGAATCGACCGAACGAGCCAGAGCGGAAGTGCTCCCCTATCTTGATCAGGGCGTGGTGCCGGTGATGCAGGGATTTATCGGGAAAAGCCAGGATGGCTTGATCACCACCCTAGGACGCGGCGGATCGGATTACAGTGCCACACTGGTGGCGGCCATGCTGGACGCGGAAGCCGTGGAAATCTGGACCGATGTGGATGGAGTGATGACGGCGGATCCCACCATCATCCCGGATGTTAAACGCATCCGTCGCATGACGTTTCATGAAGCCGCTGAGTTAGCCTATTTCGGGGCGAGAGTGCTCCATCCGGCCACGATTCTCCCGGCGATTGAACAAGGCATTCCGGTGTACGTCCTGAACACCATGCACCCGGATGACAGCGGGACGGAAATTCTCCCGATAACCGAAAACCGGACACCGAACGGCTCCCTGGTGAAAGCGATTGTATATAAAGAAGGCCTCACCGTTATCACACTCAAGTCAACCAGAATGCTCATGGCGTATGGATTCATGGCGAGCATCTTCAACGTATTTAATAAGTATCGGACAGCGGTCGATCTGGTCTCTACCTCGGAGGTGAGCGTATCGATTACGATTGATACCCGGGATCATCTCACAGAAATCGTGCAAGAATTGAATCGGTTTTCGGAAGTTGAAGTACAATACGGCAAAGCTATTGTATGTGTGGTGGGAGAAAAAATCAAAAAAGTGCACGGGATGCCGGCCGAGATCTTTAAAGAGCTGGAAGACAAAGAGATTCATCTCATCTCCCAGGGCGCGTCCGAAATTAATATCAGTTTCGTCATCGATGAATCGGAAATCAACGAAGTTGTCCGGCGGCTGCACGATAAGTTTTTCACCGGTCCGATCAATGAAGAGGTATTCGCGGCAGCCTCTCCGGGATAGCGATCGCGTGGATTCCCATTCAGGGGGAACTATTTTTTAACTATTAACATATGAGTCCAGTCTAAGCGGAGGGATCTGGTCGGTGCTTCTGCCCTGGGATTGCCCCGGCGTGCTTGCTTGCCTGAGAGACGCTGGGCTGGAAAGGTGCCCCCCTGCTGAGAGATGTGAATAGCCATATTATTCTTTCCTGCCTTGCAAACAGACCCGTCTGTGAATCTGTCTGATCCCTCTCAATCATGAGAGTGTTTAGAAAACATGCCTCTGATACAAGTTGGTGAACCTGGCTTCTGTTTAGTATGGAGAGAAGATATAAGCACAATGTATTCCGCTATTTGGACGGAGATATTTTATATTCTCTTTGCCAAAGGCCTCGAAGAGACTCCCCCAACGGGATCCTCCGAAGGAGTCCCTTGGACCTTGTGGGACTTCGGAGGATCCCTTCGGGCGAGGCGTTTTCTGAATAGACTCAATCATTCACAAAATTTTTACAGAAATTTGATTGAAGATTCCTGCAAGAATATCTATTTTTGTTAGATTAGAAGAAAGGGTATAACATTCTGAAAAAACAGTGATCACTATATGATTGAGAAATAGTAGTCGAGCAGTTATCCGCAGATTTCATCAGAACCCAGGAGACAGAAGTATCTGATCGAGCGTACTAAACTTTTGTGCAACTATAACCGATATAAATGATATAAAATCCGAGATACAAGCAATGAATAATACAAAACATATCATCTTCGTTGTGGCCGATAGCTTACGTTACGACAGTGTCTGGGCGGACGGTGATTCGCAATTACCGACTCTTCAGTCCCGGGCCATGACCTTCCACCATGCATATTCGTCCGGCTGCTGGACATTACCCTCCCACGCCTCGATGTTCACCGGGTTACTGCCCCACCAGCATGGCGCCACCACCCGGTCGCGCGGATTAGAAACATCGCTGCAGACATTGGCTGAGAGTATGCGCGAGATGGGCTATCAGACAATCCAGCTGACTGCCAATACTGTCACCACCCACATATTCGGATTGAATCGCGGATTTGACCGGACGGAATGCATCTGGCAACAGACAGATACCAACAAGACGCCCTTTTCTAGTCTGCTTGTGCTGGCAGGAAAACGGAGAATTCGGAATAAATTTCTCAAAGGCGATTTTATCACTGGCAAAATGACCGAAGACATTCAGGCAGGCCAGGCCTGGGTGCGTTCTTTCGGCCCCCTGCAGTTCGACCGGGCCAAACAAATCCTTGAAGAAGCGGATAAAGCGGGTCGAAAAGTCTTCCTGTTCATCAACTTAATGGAAACGCACTTTCCCTATCATGTGGGATTGCAATTCCGTGTGCTCTCTCGCAACATCATAGATAAGCTCCGGGAAATCAAGAGCCTCTTTCATATGGTGAACCAGAGCTGGCTGAGACGCGAGAAGGAATATATTCGTCCAAAGATGCTGTCAGTCCTCCGGCGGCGACAGAAATTAGCCTGGCAGTGGTTCTCCGGCAAAGTAGACACCTTCTCGGATTACATCACCACTCACTATCCGGACTCGCTCTATATTTTCACCTCCGATCACGGCGAAAACTTCGGCGATGAAGGCTGGAAATATCATTTCAGCAATGTCACCGAGGCAGGAAATCGGGTCCCTTTATTTATCGCCGGACCTGGTATTCCGGAAAATCAGACCATAACAAACCCCACCTCCCTGCGATTTCTGTACCACCTGATGAAATCTGCTGGCACCGCCGGGCCGGATGCAGGGGTCTTCTTTCCTGAGGAGGATATTCCAGCCATTCTCGAGAGCTACTGGTATAATAAAAACGGTCAAACCCTGGAAAAATACCAGGATGATCAATTTGCTTTTATTCATCAGAATCATCGATATATAGTAAACGGAGAGGGCTGGCACGCCTTTGTACTGGGAAATGGCGACAGCGCGGAGGTGGAAGAACTGCCGTATGATGCTAATCCCATTTATGACCTGGATCTCTCCAAAACGCAGCGCCTGAACCTGGAACAGAAGTATCAGGATTTCAAGTCGTTCAGCCAGTCGTTATAGTTTTCAGATTCACTGCTTGACAAGCCGGGAATATACTATTATAATTTAATGCTATTTAAAAAAGAGAGAATACACCGCGGGGTGGAGCAGTCTGGTAGCTCGTTGGGC